>JALWJU010000250.1 GCA_026997055.1 Paracoccaceae bacterium
CCGGAGACCAGCCAGCAATCGGGCAGGCCCATGGCGCGGGCGCGCCTGAGCGTGTCGATCAGAAACGGCGTTGCGCGGATCAGGCGCTCAAGCTCGGCGCGCAGCGCGGCTTCCGGCGCATCGGCAAGACGGTATGGGTTTGGCGGGGCTGGCGGGCTCACGGCAGCACCTTGCCCGGGTTCATCCGCCCCTCTGGGTCCAGTGCCGCCTTGAGCGCGCGCATGACCTCGAGCGCCACCGGGTCCTTGCGCCGGGCCATGGAGCCCTTCTTTGACAGGCCGATCCCGTGCTCGGCCGAGAACGTCCCGCCCAGGCGCTTCACCTCGTCCTCGACGCGCTCGGTTATCGCCTCGGCGAGCGCGGCATCGGGGGCGGGCAGCAGCACCGAGAAGTGGATATTGCCGTCGCCCAGATGCGCGACCTCGCTGTGCCCGGCCCCCGGTGCGATCTCGCCCAGCACCGCCTCCATGCGCGCGAGAAAGTCCGCCACCCCGTCCAGCGGCAGGGCGATGTCGGTATCGACCCGGTGCGGGTGGCTCAGCATCACCGCCGCCGCCGCCTCGCGGCGCGCCCACATCTCGGCCCGCTCCGCCTCGCTGCGCGCGATCACCGCATCCAGCACCGCGCCCTCTTCCAGCAGCCCGGCCAGCACCTGCTCCAGGCAGGCAATGACCGGCACCGTGCCGTCCGGCCCCGGCTCGCTGTCATGCCGGGCGGTGGCGCCGACTTCGACCAGGATATTCACCTCGTGGGGTTCGCCAAAGGGCGCGCGCGCCTCCGGGTGCAGCGCCAGGTGGCGCTCGATATAGCTGCCGGGCATGTATTCGAAGGCCTCGACCGCGCCGCCTGTCGCCTCCTGCAGGCGATTGAGCAGCCCGAGCGCCTCCGCGAGCCCCGGGGCCGCCACCATCGCCGTGGCAAAGGCGCGCGGAGCCGGCACCAGCTTCAGCACCGCGCGGGTGATTACCCCGAGCGTCCCCTCGGCGCCGATGAACAGATCCCTCAGATCATAGCCGGTATTGTCCTTGTGGAGTGCGCTCATCAGGTCGAGCACCCGGCCATCGGCGAGCACCACTTCGAGCCCCAGGCACAGATCGCGCATGTTGCCGTAGCGCAGCACGTTGGAGCCGCCGGCATTGGTGGAGAGCATCCCGCCGATCATGCAGGAGCCGCGCGCGCCGAAGGTCATGGGAAAGCTGAGCCCGTGCCCGGCTGCCGCCGCGTGCAGGCTGTCGAGCACCACGCCCGCCTCCACCACCGCGATGCGCGCTGCCGGGCGGATCTCCTCTACCCTGTTCATCCGCGCCAGCGACAGCATCACCGCTCCTTCGCCATGGGTGCCTCCCGCGAGCCCCGTATTGCCCCCCACCGGCACGATTGCCACGTCCGCTTCGGCGCAGGCCCGCACCACACGCGCAACCTCGCCGGTATCTCCCGGCTGCACCACCGCCAGTGGCTGCCATTGATGCCTGCCCAGGAAATCGCGGCTGAAAGGCGCCATATCCGCCCCGCCGAGCACACGCCCGGCCCCGACGATCGTTTCCAGTTCCGGGATCAATGCCATGTGCCTCCCTCCTGCCTGCCTTCTGCCGCCTGAAACGGTCCTTTCCATTGCTTCGCCCCTTCCCGGGGCCTCGCTCCGGGCCTGGCCCTGCTATGGCGAAGCCCCCCCCGATACGGGATGGCCGGCTTCTTCTTCCTGCCGCTCCCGTGCGTCGGCGCGCCAGGCTTCGAGAATATAGGCGCTGGTCATCAGGTCCAGATGCGCGCCGCCGCCATTCTTGAACAGGGTGATCTCTTCGGCGTCGTGACGGGCGAAATGCCCCGCCTCGATGTCGTAGAAATCCGCCACCACATCGTCGGGCGTCAGCACCCCGCGCGCGATCGGGTCGGCCAGTTCGCCGATATGCGGCAGCACGGATTCGCGGCTGTCAACGAATATGCGCGCCCGTCTCAGCGCCTCGTCATCGGCCTCGCGCATGTCCGGTCGATAGGCGCCGATCAGATCCAGATGCTGGCCCGGCTGCAGCCATTCCCCCCGGATCAGCGGATCGCGGCTCATGGTGGCGCAGGTGATGATGTCGGCAAGGCGCACGCTGGTCTCCAGGTCGCTGGCAACCAGCGTGTCGGGACAGGCGGCGGCGAGTTCCTCGGCCCTCTGCGGGCTGCGGTTCCAGACCATGAAACGGGCGCCGGGAAAGGCGCTGCCATAGGCTTCGCGCAGGCTGCGCGCCACCGTTCCGGCGCCGACGATCAGGATGCAGCGGCTGTCGGGGCGGGCCAGCAGGCGCGCGGCCAGCAGGCTGTCGCCGGCGGTCTTCCACTTGGTGACCAGGTGGAAATCGAGGATCGCCCGCAGCACGCCGTCGTCATCGCCGAACAGGCTGACCGCGCCGTTGACGCTGGGCAGGCCATGGGCGGGATTGCCCGGAAAGACCGTGGCGGTCTTGACCAATTGCCCGAGCCCGTCGATCCAGGCGGCACGCGACAGGAGCGTATCCCCTCCGCGATGGAGAAAGGTATCGGCCATCTCGGCGCGCGCCAGAAGGTGGCCTTTGCGCAGGGCATCGCACAGCGCTTGCCAGTCGAGCAGCCTTTCGGCCTCGAAGGGGATGACTTCCGGGCCCATGTCTGCCACCTTGGCGCAAAAGCCATGCGCTTTCCAGTTTTTCTTCCGGCCTGCGGCGGTCAGGCGGCCTGCATGTGGTAGGCGACGAGGGCTGCCAGATCCTGCGGTCGGGTATCGGCCGGGAGGCAGGCGCAGGCATTGGCGGCCAGTTCGAAGATCGACCCATCGGAGAAGAAGCTGGAGCCGGTGACGAAGATCACCTTTGCCTCCGGGCGCCGGTAGGCGGCGTAATCGGCGATGCTCAGCGCCGCCCCCTCTCCCAGCGAGAGCGCCAGAACGATCATGTCCGGGGCACTGTCGGCCAGCGCCAGGAACGCCTGATCGCGGTCATGGACCATGGTCACATGCGCGCCCTGTCTCTCCAGATGCCGGGCCCAAAGCTGGCCCTGGTCCGGATTGCGTTCTGCAATCAGGATGTTCATGCCGTTTCACCTTGTGGGTCTTGTCCTTCCATCTTGCGGGCAAGAACCTACCAAAAGGTTAAGATGCGGAAAGAAATCCGTAACGAAGGTGAATTTTTCCTTGCGGGATTGTCTTTCGCGGCGATTTCCGCTTCAAGCGCCGGGGAAATGTCCGGCGCGAAGGGCGAGGAGAGAAATGACCACCTGGATCACCATTTGCGACACTTGCAGGCGCGAGGACCGGAAGGCCGGCGACATGGCCCGTACCGATGGCGAGGCTCTGGCCGAGCTGATCGAGGCCGCGGCCGAGGGCACGGGGGTCAGGACGCGGCGCGTCTCCTGCCTGATGGGCTGCAAGCGCGCCTGCAATGTCGCGGTGCAGGCGCCGGAGAAGCTCGCCTATGCGCTGGGCGGCTTCGAGCCCACGCGGGCGGTTGCCGAGGCGATCGTCGCCTATGCCGTCGCCCATGCCGAAAGCGGGACCGGGCAGGTGCCGTTTCGCGCCTGGCCCGAGGCGGTGAAGGGCCATTTCGTCACCCGTCTGCCACCGCTGGAGCCCGGCGCATGATCGCTGCACGCGAACATGGCGGCGGGCTGGACGCGGCAATCTCCCGATATGGCGGCAGGCGCGAAGACTGGCTCGACCTTGCCACCGGGATCAACCCGATCCACTACCCGATCCCGGATCTGCCCCCCGAGGCCTTTGCCGCCCTGCCCGATACCGCCGCGGCCGAGGCGCTGGAGGCGGCGGCGCGCGATTTCTGGATGGTGCCGCGGGAGGCGGCGGTGCTGGCCGCGCCCGGAGCTTCCTCGCTGATCGTCAATATCCCGCGCCTTCTGCCGCCGGGCCGGGTGCGGATCCCGCCGCGCACCTATAACGAGCACGAGGCCGCCTTTCGCGCTTCCGGCTGGGAGGTCGTCGCCGAGGGGGGCGAGGGGGCCTCGGCCCGGGTCGTCGTCCACCCCGACAACCCCACCGGCATGCTCTGGCGCGGCGAGGACGAGGCGCCCGGCAGCCGCGCCCTGCTGGTGATCGACGAGAGCTTCTGCGACATCGCGCTGGGCAATACCCATGTGCGCGAGATGGCGAAATGGCCCGGCGTGGTGATCCTGAAGAGCCTGGGCAAGTTCTGGGGGCTCGCCGGCCTCAGGCTGGGCTTTGCCATTGGCGATCCGGCGCTGATCGCGCGGCTTGGCGAAATGCTCGGCCCCTGGCCCGTCTCCGGCGTGGCGCAGCGCGTGGGGCGGGTCGCGCTCGAGGATATGCGCTGGGCCAATGCCACCCGCCAGCGGATGACGGTGGATGTGGCGCGGATGGATGCGACCTTGCAGATGAAGGGGGCCGAGCTGATCGGCGGCACTGCGCTGTTCCGCCTGTTCAGGGTGGATAACGCGCTGAAATGGCAGAAGAAGCTGGCGAAGGGCAAGGTCTGGAGCCGGGTCTTTTCCTTTGAGCCTACCTGGCTGCGCCTGGGCCTGCCGCCCACCGAGAGGTGGGAGCAGCTGGAGCGCGCGCTGTGAGCCATGCCGCGCTTCTCACGCTGGCGATGCTGCTGGACGCGGTGCTGGGAGAGCCGCGCTGGCTGTGGGCGCGCGTGGCCCATCCGGCGGTGCTGATGGGGCGCGCGGTGGCCTGGCTCGACCGGCGCTTCAACCACCCGCCGGGCCAGCGGCGGGCCGGGGCGCTCGCCCTTGCGGCGCTGCTTCTGGGCGCCGGGGCGCTGGGCTGGCTGGTCCCGCGCCTGCCTGCGGGCGGTCTGCTCGAACTCCTGCTCGTGGCCGCCCTGCTGGCGCAGAGGTCGCTTGCC
>JALWJU010000251.1 GCA_026997055.1 Paracoccaceae bacterium
GCGCCGACGGCTATGTCTACGAGGGCGACTGGGTGGCCGGGGTGATCGAGGGCGAGGGCAGGGTTACCTACCCGGATGGCTCGGTTTACGAGGGCCAGTTCCGCGCCGGACTGGCCGATGGCCAGGGAAGGATCATCTACCCCAATGGCAATACCTACGAGGGCGAATGGAAGGAAGGGGTGATCGAGGGCTTCGGCACCGCGGTCTATGTGGACGGCCCCACCTATGAGGGCGAGTTCAGGGACGCGCTCTATGACGGCCAGGGCACGCTTACCTACCCGGACGGCTACAGCTATGTAGGCGGCTGGAAGCAGGGCAGGCGCCACGGCCAGGGCAAGACCACCTTTGCCGACGGCACCGTCTACGAGGGCGGCTTCGTGGACGGGCTGCGCGAGGGCCAGGGCACCATCACCATGCCCGACGGCTTCACCTATACCGGCGGCTGGGAGGCCGGCCAGTTCAGCGGCCACGGCGTGGCCACCTACCCCAATGGCGATGTTTACGAGGGCGAGTTCAGGAACGGCAAGCGCAATGGGCAGGGTACGGTGAAATATGCCGACGGAGCCGAGGCCAGCGGGGTCTGGGAAAACGGCGTGCTGACCGAACCGGCGGCGGAAAACAACTGAGCCGGGCCTCTGCCCTGCCCATGCCCGGGAAGCGCGGAGCGGGAAATGCCCAAGGCGGCAACCTGAGCGGATACTTCTCCGCCAGCCCCGAATACGCATGATTCGCGGCCCGGAGCCTGACGAAGCGGCGACAATCTCCCGCCTCCAGCCGTCCGGGCGCAGCCATTGGGCGCGGGGTGCACTTTCAGAAACCCGTGACCGGGCAGCGGCGGTGTCCTGCCCTCTCTCGCTCCGGCGGATGACACCGGCGCAGCCTCTTCACCTTTCCGAAAATACTCCCGCCGGAGGCCCGATTTTTCGCAGAAAAATCGCCTCCGCCCTCACCTTTCCAGAATCCCGTCCAGCCAGCGTCCCATCCCCACCACCGCCTGGGCCAGCCCGCGCAGGCTGGCCTCGTCGCCGTCCATGTGGCGCCAGGCGTGGTCCATGCCCCCCACTTCCAGGTGGCTCAGGCCCTCGATCTGGCTGAAGGGCAGCGAGCGGGTGATGTCCACCGAAGGATCGCGCGCCCCGATCAGCGAAAAGGCCGGGCGTCCAGCAGCGCGCATCTGGCGCAGCAGCGCGGTATTGCGCAGGCTCGGGGTGAGCCAGATCAGGCGCGCATTTTCCGGCAGACCCGCCTCGGCCATGCCCCCGAGCATGAGCGTGCCCAGCGACTTGCCCGCGAGCACGAGCGGCTTTTCCGGCGCCGGATTTCCGAGTCCGGCGAGAAGCGCCCGGCCATCCTCGGCCAGCGCCACGAGCTGCGCCTCGCGCGTGAGCGCCTTGAAGCCCGCATCCGCTCCATAAGGCAGGCGCATCTCCAGCACTTCCAGCCCGCGCCGCTGCAATTCCCGCGACAATTCCGCCAGCAGCGGCTTGTCGCAGCCATAGCTCAGCCCCGGCAGCAGCACCGCCCGTCCGGCCGCGCCGCCCGGGTTCCTGACCTCGGCCAGCGCCTCGCGCCCGCCGCCCAGTGCGAATGTCACCTGCTCTGTCATGCTTCTTCCTCCTGCCCGCTCATATGGACAAACCCGCGCCGATATGAAAGAGCATGCGACCAGACGCGCGAGCCCGAAAGAGACATGCCATGACCATCACCCGCTTCGCCCCTTCGCCCACCGGCTATCTGCATATCGGCAATCTGCGCACGGCCCTGTTCAACTACCTGATCGCGGCCAGAGACGGCGGCAGCTTCATCCTGCGCATCGACGATACCGACCCGGCGCGCTCAAAGGAAGAATATGTCGAGGCGATCAAGCAGGATCTCGCATGGCTGGGCCTGAAATGGGACCGCCTCGAGCGCCAGTCCGCGCGCCTGCCCCGCTACGAGGAAGTCGCCCAGAAGCTGCGCGACATGGGCCGGCTCTACGAATGCTTCGAGACCCCCACCGAACTGGACCTCAAGCGCAAGAAGCAGCTCAACATGGGCAAGCCCCCGGTCTATGACCGCTCGGCCCTGAAGCTCAGCGAAGAAGAGCGCGCCAGGCTGCGCGAGGAGCGCGGGCCGGGGCACTGGCGATTCAGGCTCGATCACGCCCGCATCGAATGGCAGGACGGCATCCTCGGCGATCTCTCGATCGACGCGGCCAGCGTCTCCGACCCGGTGCTGATCCGCGGCGACGGGCAGTTTCTCTACACGCTCGCCTCGGTGGTTGACGACATCGACTTCGCCATCACCCATGTGGTGCGCGGCTCGGACCATGTGACCAATACCGCGGTGCAGATCCAGATCATGCAGGCGCTCGGCGCCACGCCGCCGCACTTCGCCCACCACTCGCTTCTGACCGGCCCAGAGGGCGAAGCGCTCTCCAAGCGGCTGGGCACGCTGGCCCTGCGCGACCTTCGCGCGCGCGGCATCGAGCCCATGGCGCTGCTGTCGCTGCTGGCGCGGCTGGGCTCGTCCAGGCCTGTCGAACTTGCGGATTCCCTCGAGGAAATCGCCCGGGGCTTCGAGCTTTCGAGCTTCGGCGCCGCGCCGACGAAGTTCGACGAAGCCGACCTGCTGCCGCTCACCGCCCACCACCTCGCGGCCCAGCCCTACGAGGCCGTGCGCGAGCGCATCGCCGCCCTGGGCGTGCCGGAGGGCATCGCCCCGGAATTCTGGGACGTGACGCGCGAAAACATCACCGTGCTCGACGACCTCGCCGACTGGTGGAAGCTGGTCCGCGAGGGGGCCGAGCCGCTGGTGGCCGAAGAAGACCGCGAATTCGTCGCCCAGGCGCTGGAGCTTCTGCCCGCGCCCCCCTATGGCCCGGACAGCTGGAGCGCATGGACCAAGGCGGTAAAAGAGGCCACCGGCCGCAAGGGCCGCGCCCTGTTCATGCCCCTGCGCAAGGCCCTGACCGGCAAGGACCACGGCCCCGACATGGCCCGCCTGATGCCGCTGCTGCAAAAGCTGCGCGCGCGCTCCTGACGTCCCGCCCGCGGCCCCGGGCCACGATTTTCGCAGAGAATCGCCCCCGCCTTACCTGCGGCGCAGGCCCTCGAGATAGGGTGCCCATCTCGCCCGCTCCAGGCGCAGCACGCGCGCCCCCACTTCCTCCAGCGCCCGGTCCACCAGCCGCCGTTCGGCCACGCTCAACACTTGCGCGCGCGGATAGACAGGTGCCGCGCGATCATCGAGCACCGGCGCCTGCCAGCCCCCTGTCGTGGCAACAAAATGGGCCACCCCGCCCTCGCCGAACTCGTGCAGATAGCCCTGCAAAACCACGTCGAGATAGCTCAGCAGGATGGCGTTTCCTTCCCGCGGATCTCCATGCGCCCCTTCCGGCAGCACATGCAGCTCGATTCGGGCGCCCTGCGGCCCCTCATGGGCCGTGGCGCGGCTCACGTCCAGCCGCCCATATGCCTGCTCTCGCCGGTCCAGCGCCTCCTGTGCGCGGGCCGGCACCGGCGCGGCCAGGCCGAGGATCTCGGCCCCCGGCGCTTCCACCGCCGTCAGGTAGCACAGCGCCCGATGCGGCATGCGCCGCCAGGCCCGCCGCCAGCCCTTCAGGCGGGCCGGGAAGCTTTCGGCATAGTCATGCGTCGCCCGGTTGACCAGCGAGCCATAGCCGAAGAAATACCTCACCTCCATCCCGCGCCTCTCTCCGCATACGTTGGAATACCGCCTTGTCAGCCCCGAGGACCCACGCTAATGTCGCGCCACCCGAACGGGAGAATCTGGCGCCAGACTGGCAGGCCAGTGCCGAAGGAGCAACCGCCCCGGTAAACTCTCAGGCCCATGGACCGCTCGGGGGCGAAGAACTCTGGAGAGAGGCGCATGGCGCCCGCCGAAGGGATAACGATCTCAGGCGAAAGGACAGAGGGGGCATCACGCGCGCCACGGGTGCGCGCCTGGTGCCGGGCTTTTCCGGCGACGAGACGGAGAGGGCCATGGGTGAGACATCCGAGCTGAAGACCACGCCGCTGACCGCGCTGCACCGGGAACTGGGCGCGAAGATGGTGCCCTTTGCCGGCTATTCGATGCCGCTCCAGTACCGGCTCGGGGTGATGAAGGAGCACCTGCATACCCGCGAGCAGGCCGGGCTGTTCGATGTCAGCCATATGGGCCAGGTGATCCTGCACGGGGCAGGCGCGGCCGCCGAACTCGAGCGCCTCGTGCCCCAGGCCCTGACCGGGCTCGCCGAGGGTCGCCAGCGATACGCCTTCTTCACCAACGATTCCGGCGGCATCCTCGATGACCTGATGGTGGCCAATCGCGGCGATCACCTGCTGGTGGTGGTCAACGCCGCCTGCAAGGCCGCCGATATCGCCCATATGCGCGCTCATCTCGCCTGCGAGGTCGAGGAAATCACCGACCGCGCCCTGCTCGCCCTGCAAGGCCCGGCCGCCGAATCGGTGCTCGCGAAAATCGCCCCCGACAGCGCCGCCATGCGCTTCATGGATGTGGCGGTGCTAGAGAGCGCCTTCGGGCCGCTCTGGGTGTCGCGCTCGGGCTATACCGGCGAGGACGGGTTCGAAATCTCGGTCGCCGCCGCGCGCGCCGAAGACCTCGCCCGCACCCTGCTCGACGACCCGGCAGTGGAGCCGATCGGCCTCGGCGCCCGCGACTCCCTGCGCCTCGAAGCCGGGCTCTGCCTCTATGGCAACGATATCGACGAAACCACCAGCCCCGTGGAAGCGGCGCTGGAATGGGCGATCCAGAAGGCCCGGCGCAGGGGCGGCGCGCGCGAAGGCGGCTTCCCCGGCACCAGCCGCATCCTCGACGAGCTCGA
>JALWJU010000252.1 GCA_026997055.1 Paracoccaceae bacterium
AATAGGGGCAGGTGGTGCGCACCGGCGCGCGGGGATCGCCTGGATTCGGACCCTTGCTCATGCCGCCTTCCTCTTGGCGAGCCATTGGGAACTGACGAGGATGCGCCCCTCGCGGATGCGGATCTCGTGGCTGCGCACCCGGCCCTCGTCGGCGCCCCGGGCCTCCCCGGTGGCCAGGTCGATCACCCAGTTGTGCAAGGGGCAGGTGACGGCGGTGCCGTGCACGATGCCTTCCGAAAGCGGACCGCCCTTGTGGGGGCAGCGGTCATCGAGCGCGAAAACGCGGTCGTCATGGGTGCGGAAGACGGCGATGCAGCCCTCTGCCGTCCTGACCACCCGCGCGCCGCGGGGCGGGATGTCGTCAAGGGCGGCGATGTCGATCCAGTCGGTGGTCTCGGTCTTCATTCTGCGGCCTCCAGGGTCAGATCGGCGAGCGGCGCCCATTTGCGGCGGCGCTGCGCGGCGCCGGTCTCCTGGGCCCAGGGATCCTTGCGATAGACGGATTGGGAAATCTCGAAGCGCTCGCACAGCGCCTTGCGGCTGTCGGCGTCCTCCACCACCCGGGCGCGCACCCAGTCCATGCCGACCTTCTCGACCCACTTGTAGGGGCGGTCGAGATAGGCGGCATTTTCGCGGTAGAGCTGGATGAAGGCGGTGACGTATTCGGCCACCTCGTCTTCGGTCGCGACCCTGACCAGCGGCTCGGTCTTCTTCAGGTCCATGCCCGCGGCGCCAGCCACGCCGATCTCGTAGCCCGTCTCGGTGCAGATCACGCCCACGTCCTTGCAGGTGGCCTCGGCGCAGTTCCTCGGACAGCCCGAGACGGCGAGCTTCACCTTGTGCGGCGTCCAGCTGCCCCAGAGGATCTTTTCGAGCCGGATGCCAAGCCCGGTGCTGTCCTGGGTGCCGAAGCGGCAGAAATCGGTGCCCACGCAGGTCTTCACCGTGCGCAGCCCCTTGGAATAGGCGTGGCCCGAAACCATGCCCGCGGCGTTGAGATCGGCCCAGATCGAGGGCAGATCCTCCTTCTTCACGCCCAGAAGGTCGATCCGCTGCCCGCCGGTGACCTTCACCGCCGGCACGTCGTATTTCTCGGCCGCGTCCGCGATGGCGCGCAGCTCGGCCGGCGTGGTCATGCCGCCCCACATGCGCGGCATCACGGAATAGGTGCCGTCCTTCTGGATATTGGCGTGGTTGCGCTCGTTGACGAAGCGGCTCTGGGCGTCGTCGGCATATTCCAGCGGCCATTCGGCGAGGAGGTAGAAATTGAGCGCCGGGCGGCAGACATGGCAGCCGCAGGAGCTTTTCCAGCCCGCTTCCTGCATCAGCGCCGGCATGGTCTTGATTTCGCGCGCCTTGATCAGGCGGCGGATATCCTCGTGGCCCAGATCGGTGCAGGGGCAGATGCCCTTCTTTTCCGGGAGCGCGAAATCGTCGCCCAGCGTCGCCGCCAGCACCTGCTCGACCAGCCCGGCGCAGCTGCCGCAGGAGGCCGAGGCCTTGGTGGTGGCCCGGATCGCCGCGAGATCGGTGGCGCCGCCCTCGATCGCGGCCACGATATCGCCCTTGCACACGCCGTTGCAGCCGCAGATCTCCGCTTCAGGCGGCAAGGCTGCAACGGCTGCCAGAGGGTCCGCGGCAGCGCCCTCCGCATAGGCCGGACCGAAGATCACCGTGTCGCGGATGGGGTCGATATCCTCGCCCGCCTTCAGCTTGGCGAAGAACCAGCCGCTGTCGGTCGTGTCGCCATAGAGCACCACGCCGATGATGCGGCCGGCCTCGATCACCAGGCGCTTGTAGATGCCCCGGCCGGGATCGCGGAAGACGATTTCCTCATGGCCCTTGTCGGTGGCGATCTCGCCCACGGAGAAGAGGTCGATCCCCGTCACCTTCAGCCGGGTGGAGACGGCAGGCGGTTCGAAGGCCGCATCCGCATCGCCGGCGAGGCGGCGCGCCAGCACCCGGGCCATGTCGTAAAGCGGCGCGACCAGGCCATAGACCGTCTGGCGGTGCTCGACGCATTCGCCAAGCGCGTAGATGGCGGGATCGGTCGTCTGCAGGGCATCGTCCACCCAGATGCCGCGTTCGACCCTGAGGCCGGCATCCACCGCAAGGCGGGTTTCCGGGCGGATGCCGGTGGCCATCACCACCAGGTCGGCCTCGTGCACCGAACCGTCTTCCAGCAGCACCGCATCCACCCGCTCATGGCCGAGGATCGCCTTGGTATGGGCATTGCAGAAGACCTCGATGCCGCGCGCCTCCAGCGCCCTTTGCAGCAGGTAGCCGGCGGCGGGGTCGAGCTGGCGCTCCATCAGATGGCCCATCAGGTGCAGTACCGTCACCTCCATGCCGCGCGCCCTGAGCGCGGCGGCCGCCTCGAGCCCCAGCAACCCGCCGCCGATGATCACCGCGCGCCGCCCCGGCGCGCGCGCGGCTTCGAGCATGGCCTCCACGTCGTCCATGTCGCGAAAGCCGATCACCCCGGGCAGGTCGCGCCCGGGCACCGGGATGAAGAAGGAGGCCGAGCCGGTGGCGATCACCAGCCTGTCATAGGGGGTTTCCCCACCCGGGCTGATCACGCATCCGCGCTCCCGGTCGATCCTGACCACCGGCTCGCCGAAGCGGGTGGCGATGCCGTGGCTGCGGTACCAGGCAGCGTCATGGGTGACGATTTCCTCGTAGCTCTTTTCGCCGGCCAGCACCGGCGACAGCATGATGCGGTTGTAGTTGCCGCGCGGCTCGGCGCCGAAAAGGGTGATGTCGTAACGATCGGGCGCATGTTCGAACAGGTCTTCGAGCAGCCTGCCCGAAGCCATGCCCGCGCCGATGATGACCAGCTTCTCTTTCATGTCTGCTGCATTCCTCTGGGATGGGTGAATCGCTTGGCCTTCTGATAACGCTTGCGGGTGTTGCTGTCTGTTGCTAAGAATTCAGTCAGGCGTTGCGTTTTCGGCAACGCGCTGCCTGCCAAGCCGCCAATCAGCCTGCCAAGCCCCATGCGCCATCTGCAAACCCTCCGATATATCGAGAAAATCGCCCGCACCGGCAGTCTGCGCAGCGCCGCCGAGGAGCTCGGCATCACCCCCTCTGCGCTCAATCGCCGCATCCTGGCGATCGAGGAAGAGCTTGGCGTGGAAATCTTCGAGCGCCTGCCCTCGGGGCTCAGGCCCAATATCGCCGGCGAGATCCTGCTCGATCACATCCGCCAGCAGCTGGCCGACATGGAGCGGGTGAAATCGCGCATCGCCGATCTCTCGGGCATGCGCGCGGGCCATGTGAATATCGCCACTACCCGCGAGCCCGCCCTCTACTTCCTGCCCGAGATGATCCGCCGCTACATGCGCGACTTTCCCGCCGTCACCTTCGCGGTGAACCTGATGGAGCGCGGCGCGGCCGAGCAGTCTCTGGCCGATCTCAGCAACGACATCGCCCTGGTCTTCGAGCCCGTGCACCTGCATGACCTGCAGGCGGTACACAGCAGCGCCCAGCAGATGTACTGCGTCATGGCCCACGATCATCCGCTGGCCGGGCGCGAACAGCTGAGGATCTACGAATGCATCGACTACCCGCTGCTCCTGCCCGCGCGTCCGGGCGGCATCCGCATCCTGCTCGATGCCATGGCCGAGCGGGTCGGGGTGCGCCTGGTCCCGGCGCTCGAATCGAACAGTCTCGACATGCTGCGCCTGATGTCGCGCGAAAGCGAGGCGCTGAGCTTCGCCCTGGAGATCAACCTGCGCCCGTCGCTCGCCGAGGACGGGCTGGTGGCAGTGCCCATCGCCCAGCCGGGCCTGGCCCCGGGGATGCTGGTGGCCGGTCACCTGCGTGGGCGCGCCCTGCCGGTGGCCGCTGCGCGCTTCCTGGAAACCGTGGTCAAGGCACTGGCCCGCCGCTGAGCCGGTGCGGGTGGGGCCTGATCGGGAGGACGGGCAGGCGGCAGGCGGCAGGATGGGCCAGGGGCAGGATGGGCCAGGGGCAGGATATGCTCCGCAGCCGAGGGGCCGGAGCCGCCGCTCAGCCGCCTCTGCCCCCGGCCGGTGCCGCCCCTTGCAGACAAAGGCCGCCCATCTCGACGAGGGCCGCGATGATCCGCTCGCAGCCCTCCGCCCGGCGCAGTTCGGCCATGACATGGGGGCGGCCCTGGCGCATGGCCTCCACATCGGCGCGGTAGCGTTCGAGCGAGACGCCCACATGGGGGGCGAGGTCGCATTTGTTCACCACCAGAAGGTCGGAGCGGGTCAGCGCCGCGCCGCCCTTGCGCGGGATGTCCTGGCCCGCGGCCACGTCGATCACGTAGATGGTCAGGTCCACCAGTTCCGGCGAGAAGGTGGCGGCGAGATTGTCGCCGCCGGATTCGATCAGCACCAGGTCGAGGTCGGGAAAGGCGGCGGTGAGATCGGCCAGCGCGGCGAGATTGATCGAGGCATCCTCGCGGATCGCCGTATGCGGACAGCCCCCGGTCTCGACCGCGCGGATGCGCTCGAGCGCCAGCACCTGGGCGCGCATCAGGTATTCGGCGTCTTCGCGGGTGTAGATGTCATTGGTGATCACCGCCATGGACAGGCGCGGAGCAAGGGCACGGCAGAGCTGCTCGGTGAGCGTGGTCTTGCCGGCGCCGACCGGGCCGCCGATGCCCACGCGCAGCGGGCCGTTGGGGGAAGTCATGAGCGAAAGATCCTTGTCTGCATGGTTTCGTGTTCGAGGCTGGCGAGGTCCGTGGCGAGCGCGCAGCCGCCCAGATCTTCGGGGCCGCTGGCGGCGGCTTCGCGCGCGATGCGCATGACCAGCGGGGCGAGCGCCGCCAGCACCGCCTGACC
>JALWJU010000253.1 GCA_026997055.1 Paracoccaceae bacterium
ATCCTCGACGGGCACTCCATCGCCACCACCATGGGCTATTCGCCGCTCGACGGACTCACCATGGCCAGCCGCCCGGGCGGGCTCGACCCGGAGGCGGTGCTGGTGCTGGCCGAGCGGCTGGGGATCGACGGTGCGCGGCGCCTGCTGTGGCACGAAAGCGGACTCACCGGGCTTGCGGGCAGCGGCGACATGCGCGCGCTGCTGGGGCGCGGCGACGAAGAGGCGCGCTTTGCAATCCGCCACTTCGCCTATTGGGCCACGCGCCATGCCGGCAGCCTCATCGCCGCCATGGGCGGGCTCGACGCGCTGGCCTTTACCGGCGGCATCGGCGAGGGCGCCGCGCCCGTGCGCGCCGCGATCATGGAGGGGCTGGGCTGGGCCGGGCTCACGGCGGACCCCGCTGCCAATGCCGCCCACGGCCCGGCCCTGCACGCGCCGCGCAGCCGGGTCACGGCCTGGATCGTGCCCGCGCGCGAAGAGGCCTTCATCGCCGCGCGCGCCCGCGAGGCTCTGGCCGACGGCTGAGCCCTACCCGTCCGCCCCCTCGAACCAGGCCCGGATCAGCGCCCGCTCCTCGGGCTCGACAAAGGAGACATTGGCCGGGGGCATCGCATCGGTGAACCCTGCCTGCAGGTAGATCGCCCGCGCATGGCGCGCCACCTCGGCCGGGCTGTCGAGCAGCACCCCCTTGGGCGCGGCCGCGATCCCGTCCCAATAGACCTCTGCCGCATGGCACATGGAGCATTTGCCGATCACCAGATCCGCCACCTCATCGAAGCCTTCGGCCTCGGCATAACGCGCGGCCGCGGGACCGAGCGCGGTATCGCCGTCTTCGGGCCGGTCGTGAAACAGCGGCGAGGCCGACAGCCAGACGATCAGCCCGAACAGCGCCGCCGTCAGCCCCCAGGTCCACCAGGGCCGGCCCTTGCGCGCATGCATGGTGTTGAAGAAATGGCGGATCGTCACCCCCATGAGGAAGATCAGCGCGGCGATGAGCCAGTTCATCTGCGAGGCGAAGGCCAGCGGGTAATGGTTCGACAGCATGAGGAAGATTACCGGCAGCGTCAGGTAATTGTTATGCGTCGAGCGCTGCTTGGCAATGCGGCCATATTTGGCGTCCGGCACCCGCCCGGCCCTCAGATCGGCCACCACGATGCGCTGGTTGGGCATGATGGTGAAGAAGACATTGCCGGTCATGATGCTGGCGGTCAGCGCTCCCAGGTGCAAAAGCGCCGCCCGGCCCGAAAAGACCTGGCTGTAGCCCCAGGCCATGGCCACCAGGATAAGGAAAAGCAGCACCATCAGACGGGTATTGTCCTCGCCGAACCGGCTCTTGCAGATCAGGTCATAGGCGATCCAGCCAAGGGCCAGGGAACCCAGCGAGATCAGCACCGCCTGCCAGAGCGGGATGTCGAGCACGTCGGGGTCCACCAGGTAAAGCTCGCCGCCCAGGTAATAGACCAGCACCAGCATGGTAAAGCCGCTGAGCCAGGTCGAATAGCTCTCCCACTTGAACCAGATCAGGTCCTCGGGCAGCCGGTTGGGCGCCACCGAATATTTCTGGATGTGATAGAAACCGCCCCCATGCACCTGCCATTCCTCGCCGGTAATCCCGGCGCGCCGGTCATTCGAAGGGCGCAGCCCCAGGTCGAGCGCGATGAAGTAGAACGAAGAGCCGATCCAGGCAATGGCGGTGATCACATGGATCCAGCGCACCGCGAATTCCAGCCACTCCATCAATATCACACCGGCAATCATCCCGCTTTCCCGTCCTGAAAATCGACAATCGTCGCAACTATCGCGGATTTCCTGTTATCAGTATATCCTGAAAATGGCACAGGACTTTCAAGGAAAGCCGAAGAATATGGCCTATCTGAAAAATATCCGCATGTTCGTCCGGGTCTATGAACTGGGCAGCATGTCGGCAGCGGCACGCGACCAGCGCTGCTCGCCGGCCGTCGCCTCATCGCGCATCGCCGATCTCGAGCAGCATCTGGGCGCCCGCCTGTTCAACCGCTCGACCCGATCGCTCCAGCCGACGGAAGCCGGGCGGCTGTTCTACGAGGGCGCCGGCGCGATCCTCGACGCCGTGGCCCGGGCGGAGGCCGCCATCTCGCAAACCGCCGCCAATCCGCGCGGAACCCTGTTCATCGCCGCAGGCCTCGGCATCGGGCGGCGCCTGATCGCCCCGGCCCTGCCCGATTTCAAGGCACTTTACCCGAATATCGACATCCGCCTGCGCCTGTCCGACCGCAGCGTGGACATGCTGGCCGAAGGACTCGACCTGATGTTTCACCTCGGTCCGCTGGAAGACAGCACGCTGAAAATGCGCGCCATCGCCGAAATCCCCCGCCTGCTCTGCGCCGCCCCGGCCTATATCCGCACACGGGGCAATCCCGCCGACGGCACCGCCCTGATCAGGGACAGACACGCCTGCCTGCTGTTGCGCTTTCCCGGCACCAGGGAGTTCCAATGGACCCTGCAGACCGAAAACGGCCCGCAGCGATACCCGGTCAGCGGCCCGTTCGAAAGCGATGACGGCGATGTGCTGACCGAATGGGCTCTGGCCGGGCACGGCATCGTTCTCAAACCGTTCTTCGAAGTCGCCGCCCATCTGAAAGCGGGCCGCCTCCTGCCGGTTGCCCGGGCCACACCTCCCCTGCCGACACAATTATCGGTCCTGACACCGCACCGGCGCATGAAGGATACCAAGATCGACCTGTTCACCGAATTCATGGTACCACGCATCCGCGCCGCTCTGGCCGCCGCCTGATACGGATATCCCGCCCCCTTTCGCCTTTCCGCAAATACTCCCGCCGGAGGCGCGATTTTTCGCGAAAAATCGCAGGCGGCATCGGCCCGCTCTGCAGCCGTGAGGGCAGAAGGGCGGGGCCACATGATACGGCGGGATCAGTAGATATAGCGGATCTGGTCGCTCCAGTAGCGCTCCACCCGTTTCAGGGCGGCATTGATCTCCTCGATCCCTTCCGGGGTCAGCACGCCCTTGCTCTGCAGCCCTTCGGCGTGGCGCTCGAACAGGTCGGCCACCCGGTCGCGTACCTCGCGCCCCTTCTCGGTCAGGCGCACACGCACCGATCGGCGGTCGATCTCGCAGCGCTGGTGGTGCATGTAGCCCATTTCCACCAGTTTCTTGAGATTGTAGCTGACATTGGAGCCCTGGTAATAGCCGCGCGTCTTCAGTTCGCCCGCTGTCACCTCGTTATCCCCGATATTGAACAGCAGCAGCGCCTGCACCGAATTGATTTCCAGCAGGCCGATCCTCTCGAACTCGTCCTTCACCACATCCAGAAGCAGCCGGTGCAGCCGCTCGACCAGCGACAGCACGTCCAGATACTGGCTGACGAAACCCTGATTGCCGCTCTGGCCTATTGAGGAATGCATGCTCATTCTTGTCTCCGCCGTAAATCCTGCGGGGAAGATTCACAGCAAAGAACAAACATTCAGTTAAATGCCGGGCGAAACGCACGAGAAATTCAGTCAATTTTTCCGAAACCGGGCGCCTCCGCCAGCCCCGCATGGGCACGGATCCGGCCGACCAGCCCCTCCCAGCGCCGCGGGCAGGGCCTGCGCGCCGTGATCCAGTCCCACAGGTCGTTGTCGCCCTCCTCCAGAAGGCTCTCGAAGAGGTCCAGCGCGTCTTCGTCCATCTCCTCCAGCCGGGCGAGGGCGAAGCCGCCCAGCACCAGGTCCATTTCCTTGGTGCCCCGGCGCTGGGCGCGCAGCTTCATGCGCTTCAGACGCATCTCGCGGCTCTCGCTCATCCTTCCACCCCCTGATTTCTGCTGCCTGGCGCCGGCAATGGCGCTTGATCCCCCCCCCGGCACCTGCCTATGACAAGACAGACGCGATTTCAAACCGGAACCCGCCATGTCCCTGCTCTCTTCGGCCCTCGCCCGCATCAGGCCCTCGCCCACCATCGCCATCTCCACTCTCGCCGCCGAGCTCGGGGCCGCCGGGCGCGACGTCATCGCCCTGAGCGCGGGCGAGCCCGATTTCGACACGCCCGGACACATCAAGGCCGCCGCCAGGGCCGCCATCGACGCGGGCCACACGAAATACACCGCCCCCGACGGGATGCCGGAACTCAAGGCGGCGGTCGCCGCCAAGTTCCGCCGCGACAACGGGCTGGATTACGCCCCCGAACAGATCAGCATCGCCACCGGCGGCAAGCAGATCCTCTACAATGCCCTGATGGCCACGCTCGATCCGGGCGACGAGGTGATCATCCCCGCGCCCTACTGGGTGAGCTACCCGGACATGGTGCTGCTGGCCGGCGGCAGGCCGGTGATCGTCGAGACGAGGCCGCAAACCGGCTTTCGCCTCACCCCGGAGGCACTTGAGGCCGCGATCACGCCGCGCACCAGGTGGCTGATCTTCAACTCCCCCTCCAATCCCACCGGGGCGGGCTATACGCGCGCCCAGCTAAAGGCGCTGACCGACGTTCTGATGCGCCACGAGCATGTCTGGGTGCTGTCGGATGACATGTATGAGCACCTGGTGTTCGACGGGTTCGAATTCTCCACCCCCGCCCAGGTCGCGCCCGCCCTGTATCAGCGCACCCTTACCTGCAACGGCGTCTCCAAGGCCTATGCCATGACCGGCTGGCGCATCGGTTATGCGGGCGGGCCCGTGGAACTGATTGCGGCGATGCGCAAGATCCAGTCGCAAAGCACCTCAAACCCCTGCACGATCAGCCAGTGGGCCGCTCTCGAAGCGCTCAACGGCCCGCAGGACTTCATCGCCGCCAACAACGAGATCTTCCGGCGCCGGCGCGACCTGGTGGTGG
>JALWJU010000254.1 GCA_026997055.1 Paracoccaceae bacterium
CGGCGACGTGGTATTCAGCCTCGACCGCGCCCGGGCCGAGGACAGCACCAATGCGCAGAAGGCGCTGTTTGCCTCGATCGAGAGCGTGACCGCGGTGGACCCGCTCACCGTCGAGGTGAAGCTCTCCGAGCCCAACGGCAACTTCCTCTTCAACATGGCCTGGGGCGATGCGGTGATCGTGGCGCCCGAAAGCATCGACAGCGCCGCCACCAGCCCGGTGGGGACCGGGCCGTTCGTGTTCAAGGAATGGGTGCAGGGCGACCATGTGACCATCACCCGCAACCCGGATTACTGGGGCGAGGCGCCGGCGCTCGCGGAGGCGACCTTCAAGTTCATCTCTGACCCCAACGCCGCCTTTGCGGCGATGATGGCGGGCGATGTGGATGCGTTCCCGAACTTCCCGGCGCCCGAGACGCTCGCCCAGTTCGAGAACAACCCGCAGTTCAAGGTCATCGTCGGCTCGACCGAGGGCGAAACCATCCTCTCGACCAACAACAAGGCCGAGTGGCTGAGCGACATCCGGGTGCGCGAGGCAATCGCCCATGCGATCAACCGGCAGGAGATCATCGACGGCGCCATGTTCGGCTACGGCACCCCGATCGGCACCCATTTCGCGCCGCACAACCCGGATTACATCGACCTCACCGACCTGTCGGAATACGACCCGGAGAAGTCGAAGGCCCTGCTCGCCGAAGCCGGGGCCGAAGGCATCACCCTGCGCCTGATGCTGCCCCCGCCGAGCTATGCGCGGCGCGGCGGCGAGATCGTCGCTGCCCAGCTGCGCGCGGTGGGGATCAATGTGGAGATCAGCAATCTCGAATGGGCGCAGTGGCTCGAACAGGTGTTCAAGGGCAAGGATTACGACCTGACCATCGTCAGCCATACCGAGCCCAACGACATCAATATCTACGCCCGGCCGGATTACTACTTCCAGTATGACAATCCGTCCTTCCAGGCGCTGATCCGCGAGCTCGAAGTCACCTCCGACCCGGCGGCGCGCCGGGCGCTGAACCATGTGGCGCAGCGGATCATCGCCCAGGATTACGTCAACGGCTACCTGTTCCAGCTGGCCAAGACCGGCGTCGCCAATGCCGATGTCATGGGCCTGTGGGAAAACGCCCCCACCCAGGCCAATGACCTCACGGGCGTTTACTGGGCCGACTGAGCACGGATACCGCAAGCCTCGGGACGCCCCCCTGACGGGGGCACCCCCTTTTTCGTCTTTTTCCGTCTTCCGCCCTGCAGGCCTGCAGGCCGCCTGCGCCACCCTCAGGCGGGAGATTCGCAGACTTCGCCACGGCCCGGCTGGCCCCGCCCCTCGTCGGCAAATGCGTTTCCCGAAGCGCTCCGCCGGAACCCGGAGCAGAGAACGGGCTCGGGATCCCGGGGCCAGAACCCCGATGAAACGACCGGATGCCCCGCCTGCCGCCGGGACGCGGCCAGGCCCGGCTCCCTGGCCCTGATGCGCCCTAATGCACGTTCACCGGCGCATAATCATGGCTGCGCGCCAGCGCAAAGGCCATATGCCGCCCGTTGACCAGGGCCAGCTGCACGCCGTTCTTGTCGTGGACGGCATAAAGGTTTTCGGCCCGGCCAACCTGGGCGCGCACTTCGTCGGGCAGTTCTTCCGCCCGAACCGGACGCACATAGACGATACGATCGCTGCTGTCGGCAAACGGATCCTGCTTGACGTTCATGCCTTCCCCTTTCTCCGCCGTTTCTCACCCCTTGCGAATCTCCACGTTCTGCACGACCTTCTCCGGCTCGATGCGCTTGAGGTCGATATGCAGAAGGCCGTTCTCGACCGTCGCCCCCACCACTTCGACCCCGTCAGCCAGGACAAAACTCTTCTGAAACTGTCGCCGGGCAATGCCCTGATGCAGAAAAACCCGCGCCGTGTCATCGGGCGCCTGACGGCCGCGCACCAGGAGCTTGTTTGCCTCGACCGTGATCGACAGATCATCCTGGGAAAATCCCGCCACGGCAAGCGTGATGCGATAGGCGCTTTCGCCGGTCTGTTCGATATTGAAGGGCGGGTAGCCGTCATTGCCCGACTTGGTGGCCTGCTCGACCATGCGCTCGAGCTGCTCGAAACCCAGCAGCATCGGGTGGGCGGTAAAAGTCATCTTGGTCATCTGGCACGTCCTTTCTCTACAAGCGACCTGTGCTGCGGCCCCCAAACGGGCAACCTGCCCTGCAAATATGGGAACCGTCCCCGCCCGGTGCAAGGGGACTGCCCGCGCAAGCCCGCTTGGCCCATGGGCGCTTTCCGGCTAGACTGCGCCCACGGTGAACGAGTCGGCCAGAGCCATGAGCAAAGCCGAAAGGATGAAAAGCGAAGAGGTTCTCAGGATCGAGCTCGAGGTGTTTCGCCGCGAGCACCGGGATCTCGATGATGCCATCGCCGCGCTCGAGGCCTCCGGGCGCGCCGACCAGCTGCGCCTGCGCCGGCTGAAGAAGCAGAAACTCGCGCTCAAGGACAAGATCGCCCGGATCGAAGACCAGCTGACCCCGGACATCATTGCATAAACCGCACACCCCGCTATAAGCGCGGCAAACGGGCCAGCCGGGGGACGACATGGCAGACACGGCAGAAATATCGGTCGGGATCATCATGGGCAGCCAGTCCGACTGGCCGACCATGCGCGAGGCGGCGGCGCTGCTCGATGAGCTTGGCGTGGGCTACGAGAGCCGCATCGTCAGCGCCCACCGCACCCCGGACCGGCTCTGGGAATACGGCCGCGAGGCCGCCGGGCGTGGGCTCAAGGTCATCATCGCGGGGGCCGGAGGGGCGGCACACCTACCCGGCATGATGGCTTCGAAAACCCAGCTGCCGGTGATCGGCGTGCCGATCCAGACCCGCGCGCTGGGTGGCGTGGACAGCCTCTATTCCATCGTCCAGATGCCGCGCGGCTTTCCGGTGGCGACGATGGCAATCGGCGCGGCCGGCGCCGCCAATGCAGCGCTGATGGCCGCTTCCATCCTCGCGCTGAGCGACCCCGCCCTTGCCGAGCGGCTCGCCGCCTGGCGCGCAGCCCTCTCGGCCTCGGTCGCAGAGGAGCCGAGCGATGACTGAGCCGCTCGCGCCCGGCGCACGCATCGGCATCCTCGGCGGCGGCCAGCTCGGGCGGATGCTGGCCATGGCCGCGGCGCGCCTCGGCTTCACCTGCCATATCTACGAGCCGGGCGAGAACCCGCCGGCAGGCCAGGTCGCCCACCGCGTCAGCCGCGCCTCCTACGAGGACCGCGCCGCGCTCGAAGCCTTCGCCCACTCGGTCGATGTCATCACCTACGAGTTCGAAAACATTCCCACTTCCGCCCTGGACCTGCTGGAAAATCTGCGCCCGATCCGCCCCGGCCGCGAGGCGCTGCGCGTATCGCAGGACCGCCTCACCGAAAAGGAATTTCTCACCGGGCTGGGCCTGAAAACCGCCCCCTTCGCCCCCGTCAGCGACGCCGCATCCCTCGCCCGTGCACTACAGAAAACCGGCACGCCCGCGATCCTCAAAACCCGCCGCTTCGGCTATGACGGCAAGGGACAGGCACGGATCATGGCGCCGGACGAGGCCGAATCCGCCCTCGCCGCCATGGATGGCGCCGAAGCGATTCTCGAGGGCTTCGTGGACTTCTCTCACGAGATCAGCGTCATTGCCGCACGCGGCCCTTCCGGCGAAATCGCCTGCTTCGATGCGGGCGAGAATGTCCATGTGAACGGCATCCTCTCCACCACCACCGTGCCCGCGCGCCTCAGCGCCGCCGAGCACACCGACGCCGTGCTGATTGCCGCCAACATCCTGAACGCACTCGATTATATCGGCGTGATCGGGGTGGAGCTCTTCGTCACCCCCGCCGGGCTCATGGTCAATGAAATCGCCCCGCGCGTGCATAATTCCGGCCACTGGACCCAGGACGGATGTGTAATCGACCAGTTCGAACAGCATATCCGCGCCATTGCCGGCTGGCCTCTGGGCGACGGGACGCGCATCGCCGATGTGGTGATGGAAAACCTGATCGGCGACGACATCGACCGCATCGGCGAAATCGCCACCGACCCCAACGCCGCCCTGCATCTCTACGGCAAGGCCGAAACCCGCCCGGGCCGCAAGATGGGCCATGTGAACCGCCTCAAACGCGGCCCCTGACCCTTTCATCTTTCCATCAATACTCCCGCCGGAGGCACGATTTTTCGCAGAAAAATCGCCCCCGCGGGCTCATGCGTGAATCGCTCCGTCACCGCAATCGAGCGCCGCTTCGCGCACCGCCTCCGAGAAGGTCGGATGCGCATGGCAGGTGCGGGCAAGGTCCTCGGCGCTGGCGCCGAATTCCATCGCCACACAGGCCTCGTGGATCAGCTCCCCCGCTGCCGGACCGATGACATGCACGCCAAGGATCCGGTCGGTCTCCTGATCCGAAAGGATTTTCACGAACCCTTCCCCCTGGAAGACCGCCTTGGCCCGGGCATTGGCCATGAACGAGAACTTGCCCACCCTGTAGGCCCGCCCGGCCTCTTTCAGCGCCTCTTCGCTCTGGCCCACGCTGGCCACTTCGGGGCTGGTATAGATCACGCCGGGGATCACGTCGTAATTCACATGGCCCGCCTGTCCGGCGATGCATTCGGCCACCATGATGCCCTCTTCCTCGGCCTTGTGGGCGAGCATCGGGCCTTCGGTTACATCGCCGATCGCCCAGATGCCCGCGACCGACGTACGGCCCTGGGCATCGGTCTCGATCTGCCCGCGCTCGGTCATCTTCAGCCCCAGCGCCTCGGGTGCGATACCGGCAAGGAAGGGGCGGCGG
>JALWJU010000255.1 GCA_026997055.1 Paracoccaceae bacterium
ACCCTGGCCTTCCTCTACCGGCTGGGCCGCGGGGTGCCGCGTGATCCGGCGCGGATGCTGGAATTGCTGAGCATCGCAGCCGATGGCGGCTACCAGTTCGCCCAGTACCGCCTGGCGCAAACCTATCTCAGTGGCGACGGTATTCCTGGCGGGCGCGACGAGGCCTTGGGCGTGCCTGATCCGGAGCGGGGCATTCGCTACCTGGAGCGTGCCGCCCGCCAGGGCAATCCGAAGGCGATTCTCGAACTGGCCCGGCTCTATGGCGACGATTCCGGCGGTATCCCCGCCGACCCCGAGGCCCATGCCTTCTGGGTGCAAAGGGCCGCCGAGACCGGCGATCCGGCCGCGCTGGCCGCGCTGGGGATGCTCTACGAAACCGGGCGCGGGGTGGCGCAGGATCCCGAGCGCGCCGCCGAACTCTATGTCCGGGCGCTGGAGAGCGGAAAGGTCACGCTGCAGAGCCTGCGGCGCGGCCCCGCCGGGCGCGTGCCCGCCTGGGACCGGGCCACGGCGATGGCCTTTCAGCGGATCCTGCAGGCGCGCGGCCTGTATGATGGGGCGATCGACGGGATCATCGGCCCCATGTCCGCCCGCGCCGCCGCCGCCCTGGCGCCATAGGCGGGGGCAGGGCCGCCGCCCAGCTTGCGGCCCGCCAAGGCCGCTTGTCACTGCCGCTTTGGCTTCCCGGGCATTCCGGTCGGGTGATTCTCTCCTTCTGGCACATGGTGATTGACAGGAGGTTGACAGCCGGCCGGTCCCCGGGATTTCGCTCCGATTTTGCTCCGGAATCCGGCTGAAACCCGCGCAAACGGGCTCAGGCCGGCCATTTTCTGCCATTTCGCGGCGAATTTTGCCCGAATTCGCGCGGCTTTATTGTTTCGTTCATCTGCCTTGGGTAATCGAAGGGCATGAGGGACAGAGAATTCGGGGCGGCTGTCACGCCGGCCCACGATCCGAATCATATCATTGCCCGTCTCCAGCCCCATGCCATTACCGCGCTGGTGGGGTCGGTCTTCCTGAGCCTGATCGCATCGCTGGTCACGGCCTATCTCGCTGTGGTGATGCCCTCTTTCGATGTCCTTTTCCGCCCGGTCACGTCCCCGGGTCCTGCCGCTCAGCACGACGCGCCCGAGCCGTGGTTCGGCGCCGGGGCTTTTTCGGCCGCGGCAGACAATCCGCCGGTCCTGCCGGTGCTGCTGGCGCCGGTTGCGCGGGTATCGGTGCCGGCGGAGGGGGGCGGAGCACCGGCCCGGGCCGAGGATATCCGCTCGGGTCTTGCGCGCCTTGCGCGCGGAAGCCTGGCTCCGCCGCTGCGGGTGATCGCCGGTGCGCCGCCGCATGTCGCGCCCCTGCGTCCGGCGGACCTTCCGGCGCGGCTGGCCGTGGCCGAAGCCGCCGGGGGAGCGGTCCTGCCCGCACCGGCGCGCCCGGCCGAAATCGTTACCATTGCCGCCAGCATGAGCGCACCGGCGGAGGATGCCACCGCGCGGCGCAATCCGGTGGAAGAGGCGCTTGCCGCGCTGGCCCTGCCCACTTCGCCGCGCCCGCAGCCGCGCCCGGCCGTTCAGGTCGCTCGGGCGGCACGGGGAGGGGCTGGCGGTCCTGCCGCTTCGACAGGTCCGGCCGAAGATCTGCGCCGGGCCAGCCTGGGCCTGCCCGATACTGCCGGGGTCCTGCCGGAGCGGGGGGAGGGCCGCTTCTCCGGGCGTTGCTCGCCACGCCTGGCCCGTGCGATTCCACGCCGCCCCGGCAGCGCCAGGGACGGGCGCGCCTTCGTTGCCGGGCTGAGCGATGCTGCCGGGGGGGCGCGCGATGCGGCGGTTGTTCGGGCGCTTCTGTCCGGCAATGTTCCGGGCTATCTGCGCCGCCTGGTGCCGGTCACCTTCGCGGGTACCCTGGCCGATGGGCGCCAGGCGCGGATCACCATCTGCGTGATGCCGGACTATCTGGCCGTGGGCAGCGATCGTGACCATGTGCGCGTGCCCCTGGGGCTCAGGGCCGCCGGCCGGGTGGCGGAGGCCTTCGACATGATGCTGCCGACCACGCGCATGGTGGATGCCATCTATGCCCAGGCCGCGGTGCGTCTTGTGCCTCAGCCGATGCCCGCGGGCGGGCAGATGGTCACCACCGGCTATTTCCTGCGCCATAACGCCACGATCGAGCGCCAGCTGGTGGCTGTCGGCGCACGTCCGGGGGTGCTGGTGGCCGGGCAGAAAAAGGACCTGGTGCTGACCAATCGCCTGGCCAGCAGCCCCGGCAGGGTGGCCATCTATGGCTGGCACCGCCCCGGCGGGCGTCCGATCCAGCCCCTTTCCACCGTTCACGGGGCGGCTTATGCCGATTACAGCCACGGCATCCGTCTGGTCAGCCGTACCGCCTATCTGAACGGGCGGCCGGTGGATCTGGAGGATCTGCTGATGGACGGTCGCTATGCCCGGCTTCTGAACAGGGAAGGCCCCATCGGCGGTGCGGCCATCCGCATCGCCGCGCGCTGAAGGAAACGGCGAAGGCGCCCGCTGCGGAGCGTGCGGGGTCTGGGGAGCGTGGGGCGGCTTATTCGCCGTAGGGTATCCAGATGGTCTTGACCTCGGTGGCGTGGTCGAGGAATTCGCGGCCTTCGGCCTCAGGGGCGAACCAGTCGCGGCTCCTGGCATTATTGACCCAGGTGCGCTTGAGGTTGCCGGCGCTTTCGTGCTCCACGAGGGCCGAGATGTCGGCGCCGGAATGGGACCAGACGGCATCCACGTCGAGATGGCCGGCAAGGGGGCGGGTGAGATCGGCGTGATCGCCGGTGAGGATATTGACCACGCCCGCGGGCACGTCGGAGGTTTCCAGCACCTGGTAGAAATCGGTGGCCGCCAGCGGGAAGGGCTGGCTTGCCACCAGCACCACGCGGCTGCCCATGGCAATGGCCGGGGCCATCAGCGAGACGAGGCCCAGAAGCGGGGCTTCGTCCGGGCAGAAGGCGCCGATCACGCCCACAGGCTCGCGCATGGCCAGCGCCGTGCCGCGGATCGGCACGCCGCGCGCGGCGCCGTCGTATTTGTCGGCCCAGGCGGCATAGGTGAACAGGCGGCTTGTGGCGGCCTCGACCTCGCGCGCGCCGGTGCGCTTGCCGGTGAGCGCGTTGATCCGGGCAGCGAATTCCTCGGCCCGCGCGTCGAGATTTTCGCCGATATAGTAGAGGATCTGCGCGCGCAGGTGACCGGTCGTGCGCGCCCAGCCGGAGGCGGCGCGGGCGGCTTCGACGGCATTGCGGATATCCTTGCGGTTGGCCTGGCCCGCATGGCCCAGGAGCTTGCCGCTCTTCGACCAGACCGCGCGCGAATAGCCGCCGTCCGGGCGCATCTGCTTGCCGCCGATATAGAACTTGGCGGTGCGATCGAGGCTGCTCACCTGCGCGTTTTCCGGCGCTGAAAAGGGGGCGATGGGCCTGGCGGGCGTGGTTTTCACGCGCGGTTTCGAATAGGCGGCGAGGCCTTCGAATCCGCCCTCACGCCCGAAGCCCGATTCGCGCAGCCCGCCGAAGGGGGCGGCGGCGTCGAACATGTTGGTGCCGTTGACCCAGACCACGCCGGCGGCGAGCTTCGGGGCGATGTCGAGCGCGAGGTTGATGTTCTCGGACCAGACGGAAGCGGCGAGGCCGTAAGCGGTATTGTTGGCAAGCTGAACCGCCTCGGCCGGGGTGCGGAACGTGGCGGAGACCAGGACGGGGCCGAAAATCTCCTCCTGCATCAATGGGTTGGCGCTGGTAAGGCCGGTGATCAGCGTGGGCGGATACCAGCAGCCGCGATTGGGGAGCGTGCAGGGGGGCTGGTGGATTTCGCCCTCGCCGCCATGCGCATCGACCAGCCCCGCGACGCGGGCGACCTGCGCCGGATCCACCAGCGCGCCGATGTCGATCGCCTTGTCGAGCGGATCGCCCACGCGCAGGCGGGACATGCGGGCGATGAGGCGGGCGTGGAAATCATCGGCAATGCTCTCGGCCACCAAGAGGCGCGAGCCCGCGCAGCAGACCTGGCCCTGGTTGAACCAGATCGCATCCACCAGCCCCTCGACGGCGCTGTCGAGATCGGCATCGTCAAAGACGATATAGGGCGATTTGCCGCCAAGCTCGAGCGTGAGGGCGATGCCCCGCCCGGCGGTGGCGCGGCGGATGATGCGGCCCACCTCGGTGGAGCCGGTGAAGGCGATCTTGTCGATATCCGGGTGCGCGGTGATGGCCTCGCCCACGCGCCCGTCGCCGGTGACGATGTTGATGACGCCCGCAGGCACGCCCGCCTCGGCGCAGATCTCGGCAAACAGGAGCGCGGTGAGCGAGGTGTATTCGGCCGGCTTCAGCACCACCGTATTGCCCATGGCCAGCGCCGGGGCGATTTTCCAGGCGAGCATCAAGAGCGGGAAGTTCCACGGGATGATCTGGCCCGCGACCCCCAGCGGCGCGCGGTCGGCGAGCTCGCTGTCGGCCAGCTGGGCGAGCCCCGCATGGTAGTAGAAATGGCGGGCGACGAGGGGGATGTCGATATCGCGGGCTTCGCGGATCGGCTTGCCGTTGTCGAGGGTTTCCAGCACCGCGAACAGGCGGGCGTGCTTCTGGATCAGCCGGGCGAGTGCGTAGAGCACGCGGGCGCGCTCATGGCCGGGACGGCGCGACCATGGGCCGAAGGCGCGCCGGGCGGCGCTCACGGCGGCGTCCACGTCATCGGCGCTGGCCTGGGTGATCCGGGCAAGCTCCTCGCCATTGGCCGGGTTGCGGCTGGCAAAGGTCTCGCCGGGGGCGGTCATG
>JALWJU010000256.1 GCA_026997055.1 Paracoccaceae bacterium
GCGCAAGGCCGGGAAGGCCGGCGTCACCATCCAGCGCCTGCCCCCCGGCGCGCCGCTGCCGCTCGAGGAAATGGCCCGGATCAATGCCCGCTGGGCTGCGCGCCGGGGCGGCGAGCGGGGCTTTTCCATGGGGGTATTCGACCCCGCCGCCCTGCGCCACAGCGAGATATACCTGGCCTGGCAGCAAGGCCGCCTGGTCGGCTTTCTCACCCTGATGCAAAGCGGCTCGGCCCGGGTGCTGGACCTGATGCGCCAGTCGGATACGGCGCCTGACGGCACCATGCACCTGGCGCTCGCCCATGCCATCGACCATGCCCGCCGCGCCGGCCTCCGCCGGCTGTCGCTCGCCGCCCTGCCGGCGCCGGGCACGGGTTTCGTGGCCCGGCAGATCGCCCGGATCGGCGGCGCCGAGGGGCTCGCGCAGTTCAAGCAGAGCTTCGCGCCGCGCTGGCGCCCGCTCTATATCGCCGCGCCGAGCCGGGCCGCGCTGGCGCTCGCGGCGCTGGAAATCGGCCGCGAGATCCTGCGCCCGGCCGCGCCAAATCGCGCTCCGCCTCAACTCGATCATGCAGCGAATGAATTTGCACCCGCGCCCGATCCGTGGCACATGGCGGGCGATTGCTGCCAGCGGCAGATGCAGAGCAGATGCAGAAACGAGGCATGAAAACGAGGCATGAAATGGGCGCAGATAGCACCACCGCGACCGGCACCGCCACCGAAAGCGGCACCGACAGGCTGAGCCGGATGCTGGCGAGCCGCGACTGGCTGATGGCCGACGGCGCGACCGGCACCACGCTGTTCAACATGGGGCTGAGTGCCGGCGAGGCACCGGAGCTTTGGAATACCGCCGAGCCCGACAAGATCCGCGCCCTTTACCGGGGCGCGGTGGAGGCGGGCAGCGACCTGTTTCTGACCAATTCCTTCGGCGGCAATGCCGCGCGCCTCAAGCTGCACGACGCCCAGGGCCGGGTCGGCGAACTCAACCGCGCCGCCGCCGAACTGGGCCGCGAGGTGGCCGATGCCGCCGGGCGCGAGATCGTCGTTGCCGGCTCGATGGGGCCCACCGGCGAGATCATGGAGCCGATGGGGGCGCTGACCTTCGAGGCGGCGGTGGAGATGTTTCACGAGCAGGCCGAGGGGCTCAAGGAAGGCGGGGTCGATGTGCTCTGGGTCGAGACCATCTCGGACGCCAACGAATACCGCGCCGCCGCCGAGGCCGCCCGCCTGGCCGCCATGCCCTGGGTGGGCACGATGAGCTTCGACACCGCCGGGCGCACGATGATGGGCGTCACCTCCGCCGATCTCGCCGCCCTGGTCGAGAAGCTCCCCAACCCGCCGCTCGCCTTCGGCGCCAATTGCGGCGTGGGCGCGGCGGACCTGCTGCGCACCGTGCTCGGCTTTCTCGCCGCCGGCAGCGAGCGCCCGCTGGTGGCCAAGGGCAATGCCGGCATCCCGAAATACGTCCACGGCCATATCCATTATGACGGCACGCCGGAGCTGATGGCCGAATATGCGGTGCTGGCGCGCGATTGCGGCGCGCGCATCATCGGCGGCTGCTGCGGCACCCTGCCCGAGCACCTGAGCGCCATGCGCGCCGCGCTCGAAGAGCGCCCGGCCGCCCCTTCCCGCCCGACGCTCGAGGAAATCGCCGAAAAGCTCGGCGGCTTCTCCTCGGCCTCCGACGGCACCGGCGAGGGCGAAGGAGCCGGCGCCGCGCCCCGTCGCCGGCGGCGGCGCAGCCGGTAGCGCCGCATGGGGGCTTCCGGTCGTATAGCGGCACATCCTGGTCGCAAAAGGCCAAGCCCCCCGGGCGAATTCGCCCAGAAATGATGCTGACCGGGCCGCAAGGCCCCTTTGAGCGGAGCCCACCATGTCAGACGACGACGCCGAAGACGACCTGATCCTGAGCGAGCTCGATGACGAAGAGCTGGTGCTGCAGATGCATGACGACCTCTATGACGGCCTCAAGGAAGAGATCGAGGAAGGCGTCAACATCCTGCTCGAGCGCGGCTGGGAGCCCTACCGTATCCTGACCGAAGCGCTGGTCGCGGGCATGACCATCGTCGGCAACGATTTTCGCGACGGCATCCTGTTCGTGCCCGAAGTGCTGCTGGCGGCCAATGCGATGAAGGGCGGCATGGCGATCCTGAAGCCTCTTCTGGCCGAGACCGGCGCCCCGCGCATGGGCAAGATGGTGATCGGCACCGTCAAGGGCGATATCCACGATATCGGCAAGAACCTGGTGGCGATGATGATGGAGGGGGCGGGTTTCGAGATCGTCGATCTCGGCATCAACACGCCGGCGGAGGATTACATCGAGGCGCTGGAGCGCGAACAGGCCGACCTGCTCGGCATGTCGGCGCTGCTGACCACCACCATGCCCTACATGAAGGTGGTGATCGACACGCTCAAGGAGCAGGGCAAGCGCGACGATTACATCGTGCTGGTGGGCGGCGCGCCGCTCAACGAGGAATTCGCCGGAGCGATCGGCGCCGACAGCTATTGCCGGGACGCGGCGGTGGCGGTGGAGACGGCCAAGGAATACATGCTGCGCAAGCACAACCGGGCCAGCGCCTGAGGCACAGGAGGGACCGGGGCTGGACGCTCTCGAGGCTGCCCCGCCCCTGCCCGACTCCGGAATTTTCCCGTCGCCACTGTCAGCCCTTCCATTTTGCGCCGGGTAGCGCCATTGTGAACGGGGAGGAGTGAAATGCCCCGGGGAAGGTTCTTCTTTCTCCTGGCGCTGGTGATGGCGGCGGCAGGAGCGAGCATCTGGGTGGTTTTCCTGGCGGTCCGTGCCGAGGCGCTCGAGGGAAAGGCGCTGCAGGCACTGGCCTTTGTGGCATTGCTGACCGGCATCGCCCTGCGGGTCTTGCAAAAGGGCAATGGCAGATGAGCCCGGCGAAGATCCGCCCCCGCCGCGCCTTCTACGGCAGCTGGCTGGCGCGCATCCATGCGGAACTGTACGCTGAGCGCTACGCACCGGCCTGGCCCTGGCTGGCGGCACAGATCACCGAGGCCAGTGCACGGCCCTTCCTGTTTGACATCGGCTGTGGCGCCGGGCGCTGGCCGGCCTATGCGAAAAGCATGAAGATCGAAGTGGAGGGCATTGATATCAGCGAAGAATTCGTGCACATCTGTCGGGAAAAGGGGCTCCATGTCCGCCACGAAAGCGCCCAGCATGCCGCCCCGCCGCCGCAGATCAGCGCCGCCACCGCCCTGGGCGAGGTGCTGGCCTACAAGCCCGCTTCCCTGGCGCCCGCCATCCGCGACCTCGCCCGCGCCCTGCCCCCGGGCGGGCTGGTCTTCTTCGACCTGCCCGGCCCGGACACGCCCGAAGGCGACAGCGACCGCGGCGGCAAGGGCTGGCGGCTCTCGGTGCAGCAGCGCAAATCCGGCCGCGACCTCCTGCGCAAGATCCAGGTCGAGACCGCCCGGGGGCGCGAGATCGAGCTGCACGAGCTGCGCCTGTTCGAGCCCGAAGAGGCGCTGGGGATCGTCGAGGGACTGGGGCTTGCGGGCGAAATCCTCGAAAGCTACGGCCCCTGCCCGCTTGCGCCCGGCCGCTTCGCCATCCGCGCGGTGAAGCCGTGAGGCTCGACGATGACAGGCTGACCCGCGAAGGGCTTGCGCCCGCGCGGCATGGGGCAGCGGCTGCCGCTCCCGGCGCCCCGGGCCGCCTGCTGGTCATCGCCTGCGGCGCGCTGGCCCACGAGATCACCGCCCTGATCCGGCTCAACGGCTGGGACCACATCGCCCTCGCCTGCCTGCCGGCGATCTGGCACAACAGCCCGGAAAGGATCGCGCCGGGAGTTGAAGAACTCGTCTCAAGACACCGGAACAATTACGAAAAAATCTTCTGCGCCTATGCCGATTGCGGCACCGGCGGCCGCCTCAAAGCCACCTGCGAGCGGCTCGGCATCGAGATGATCGAGGGGCCGCATTGCTACAGCTTCTTCGAGGGAAACGCCGCCTTTGCCGCCCATGGCGAAAGCGAGATCAGCACCTTCTACCTGACCGATTTCCTCGCCCGACAGTTCGAAGCCTTCGTGATCCGCCCGCTCGGGCTCGACCGCCACCCGGAACTGCGCGACGCCTATTTCGGCCATTACGAAAAACTGGTCTATCTGGCCCAGACCGACAGCCCCGCCCTCAGCGAGAAGGCCCGCCGCGCGGCCGAACGCCTCGGGCTTGCCTATGAGCGGCGCTTCACCGGCTATGGCGACCTTGCCACCGCCCTTGCCGGCGCGGCCGCTTCCGCCACCGCCTAGGCCGCCTCTGCCTCTGCCGCCAGCTTGCGGATGCGCTCGACCATGGCCCTGAGCCCGTTGGAGCGCTGCGCCGAGAGGTGGTCGTTGAGCCCGAGGCGGGCAAGCTCCGCCTGGGCGTCGATCCCGGCCACCTCGCCCACCGGCACCCCGTCATAGAGCGCATGCAAAAGCGCGATCAGCCCGCGCACGATCAGCGCATCGCTGTCGCCCTGGAAGTGGAACCGCCCGTCGCGAATTTCCGGGTGCAGCCAGACCTGGCTCATGCAGCCCTCTACCCTGGTCGCCGGCACCTTCAGCGCCTCGTCCATCGGCGCCATCGCCCGGCCGAGCTCGATCACATGCCCGTAGCGCGCCTCCCAATCGTCGAGAAAGGCGAAATCTTCGGCGATTTCCTCGAAAGCTTCCGTAGCCATTCCACTCCTCCGGCTGACACCCGGGCTAAATAGGCACGCCCGGACCAAAGGTCCAGCCCGCCCCTTTCCAAGCGCGGCGATTTGCGCTAGCCAAGAGGCG
>JALWJU010000257.1:0-4578 GCA_026997055.1 Paracoccaceae bacterium
CGGTCGAGCTGACGCATCCCCTCGCGCAGCGCCTCCATGGCCTCGGCCTGACGGTCGAGCGCGCCGGGAAGATCGCCCTCGGCCAGATCCTCGGTGGCGCCGCGCATGGCGCGTTCGGCCCGGCGCAGGGCCTCGCGGGCGGCATCGCCCTCTTCGGTGCCGGCACCGGGAAGGGTCTGGCGCTGGCGCCCGATCCGGTCGGCGAGTTCCTGCTGACGGCGGGCGAGCCCACCCTCGGCTTCCTCTCCCTCGCTCTCGTCCCGCTCGCCATTCTCGCCGCCCCCGCCGGTCGGACCCGAGGGGCCGGGATGCTCCTGCAGATCGCGAAAGGCCTCGTCGGACAGGTCCTGCTGGCGCTTCAGGCTGTCGGCGAGCCCCTGCATGGCCCGGTTGCCCTGTCTGCCGCCCTCTCCCGGCCGGAGCTCGGCGGCCTGCATGTTTTCCATCAGTTCGCGAAGCTGTTCGAGCATGGCCATGGCCTCGGCCTGGCGACCTTCCCTCATGGCCTGTTCGATGGCGTCCATCATCGCCTCGAGATCCTGCTGGGTGAGTTCCATCCCCGGTGCCTGCTCTGCCTGATCGGGCTGGTCGATCCCGGCCTGATCTTCCGGCGGCCGGGCCTGCTCGGCAAGCTGGCGGGTATAATCGCGCATGGCCTCGCGCAGCTCGTCCATGAGCTCGGCAAGCTCCTCCCGGCTTGCCCCCTGGCGCATGGCTTCGGCGAGGCGCTCCTGGGCCTGACGCAGGCGCTCGCGGGCATCGTCGAGGCTGGTTTCGTCGAGACTGAGGGCGATATCCCAGAGGTCCTGCGCCACCCGGTCGCGGGTCGCTTCGCTGAGCGGCGTTTCGCCCTCCAGCCTGCGCGCGATCATGCGCAGCATCAGATAGGTGACATCGCGGCGAAAGAAGCCCTCGGGCCGGTTGGAAATGGCGCGCAGCAGGCGGGCGACACGGGGCGCATTGGCACGACTCCAGAGCAGGTCGCGGCGCTGCTCGATCAGGGCCATGGCCAGCGGATCGAGGAAACGGCGGGAGGGCAGCGTGATCTCGAGCGGCGCGGCGCGGCCCTGCTGGCCGAGATCGTCGCTGGCGCTCAGCACCAGCGTCACCGGCAGGCCCGCCCAGGGGTGCTCGGCGAGATTGGCGGCCATGGTTTCGCTGAATTCGGCCCGTTCGCCGCGCCGGGCCACGGGCAGGTCGATCAGGACAGGTTCGCGCGGCTCCGGCTCGGCTGCAAGCCCGTAGCGGCGGCTGACGCGGGCAAGGTCGAGGCGAATCTCGGCGCTTGCCGAAGCGACGCCGTAATCGTCGCTGGCCGTGAAGCCCTGCTCGAAATCGCCGGCAAGGCTGCGGACAAGCTCGCCCGCGGGCGCAATCACCGGCGGCAGGTCGGCGAGCGCCACCACCTGCCAGCGCCTGCTGCCGCCGGGGCCGGTGATCTCCAGTATGCCGTCGCGCTCGACGGCCAAGCCGGTGGCAGGCACATCGCCCTGCTCCTCGCCGGAAATGGCGGGAATGGGCGGAGAGGCCCCGGAAACACTCTGAGCGAGGGAAATATCCCCCGGCCGGCCATAAAAGCGCAGCGAAATGCGGCTGCCTACGGGAAGCGGCAGGAGCCCGTCGGGCTGGTCGCCCAGATAGAGCACCGGCTTGCCGGTATGGGCGGGCGGGGTGATCCAGCCTTCCCAGGAGGAGGAGGCAGCGGCAGGGGCAGGACGCCCTCCGGGCAGGAGCGCGCCAGGACCTTCCGGAGGCAGACCGGCACCGAAGATCAGCGAGGCGACCAGCGCCACCGCCGCCATCAGGCGCAGCGCGTAGGGGTCGCGCCGGGCCAGGTCGGGGCGTGGAGAAATGGCGCGCGCATCCCCGAGCCGGGCGGCCATGCGGGCGCGGTGGGCCTGCCAGAGGGCGCGGCTGGCGGCATCGCCCGTGCCGATCGCCTGCCGGTCGGCAAGGGCGGCAAGGGGGCGGCCGGGCAGGCGGGCATCCATGCGCGCGGCAGCGCCAGCGGGGTCCGGCCAGCGCAGGCGCCGGGCACCCAGGGCAAGGGTGGCGAGCGCAAGGGCGCCGAGCACGGCAAGAAGCCCCGTTCCGAAGGGCGCGGGCAGCCAGGCGAGGAGCCCGGAGAAGAGCGCCGCGCCGGCAAGCATCAGGACGGTCAGAAGCGGCCAGAACGCCCTGAGCAGCGCCTCCAGCGCCATCCCCAGGAGGGTCAGGCGCAGCTTGCGCGTCAGCCGCCTGGCGGCCTTCTGGGGCGAATCCGTCTGCACGCGGGTCTTTCCTGATCCTGTACGCGGCCTAGAGCCACGCCGGTATCATATCGCGCGAAAGCATTTCTTCATAGGTCGGACGTCGGCGGATAACCGCGAATCGAGCGCCATCGACCAGCACTTCGGGGATCAGCGGGCGGGAATTGTACTCCGACGCCATCACCGCGCCGTAAGCGCCAGCCGAGCGGAAGGCCACGAGGTCGCCCGCCTGAAGCGGGGCCAGCGGGCGGGATTTGGCAAAGGTGTCGCCGGTCTCGCAGACCGGGCCGACGATATCGTAAGGCGTGGTTTCGGCGCCCGGCGCGGGCTCTTCCACCGGCACGATATCGTGATGCGCCTCGTAGAGCGCCGGGCGCACGAGGTCGTTCATCGCCGCGTCGAGGATCAGGAATTTCCGGTCCTCGCCCTGTTTCACATAGATCACCCCGGCCACCATCAGCCCGGCATTGCCGGCGATCAGACGGCCCGGCTCGATCTCGATCTCGCAGCCGAGATGGCCGAGCACCTCCTTCACCATCTGCCCGTATTCGATCGGCAGCGGCGGGCCGTCATTGCCGGTCTCGTAGGGGATGCCGAGCCCGCCGCCAAGGTCGAGCCGGGTAATGGCATGGCCGTCGGCGCGCAGGGTCTCAGTGAGGCTGGCGATCCTGGTGAAAGCCTTGCGGAAGGGGGCAAGCGAGGTGAGCTGGGAGCCGATATGCAGGTCGATCCCCAGCGGATTGAGCCCCGGCAGGCGCGCGGCGGCGGCATAGGCCTCGCGGGCGCGCGAAATCGGCACGCCGAACTTGTTCTCGGCCTTGCCGGTGGAGATCTTTTCGTGGGTTTCGGCATCCACGTCCGGGTTGATCCGAAAGGCGATGTCGGCGGTCTTGCCCATGGCACTGGCGACTTCGGAAAGCTGGTGCATCTCCGCCTCGCTTTCCACGTTGAACTGGCGAATGCCGCCCTCAAGCGCCGCGCGCATCTCCTCGCGGGTCTTGCCGACACCGGAAAAGACGATGCGCTCGCCGGGGATGCCGGCGGCGCGCGCACGGGCATATTCGCCGCCCGATACCACGTCCATGCCCGCGCCGAGGTCGCCCAGAAGCTTCAGCACGGCGAGGTTGGAATTGGACTTGACCGAGAAGCAGATCAGGTGGTCGAGCGGGCTGAGCGCCTCTTCGAACAGACGGAAATGGCGGCGCAACGTGGCCGCGGAATAGACATAGAAGGGCGTGCCGACCTGGGCGGCAATATCGGGGAGCGGGATGTCCTCGGCATGTAGAATGCCCTTCCGGTAGAGGAAATGATCCATGACGCGCCTTTCGTTTCAGGCGTCATAGCAGAAGGGGAGCGGGGTGCAACACTCCGCCCCGGCCGAACTCCGTCTCGGGTTCAGGCCGGGGCGCTTCGGGCAGCCGCCCGCCGCTGGCTGGCAACAGCGGATCGTGCAGTCCCCGGCGGGCCGCCGGAGCTGCGTGCGGGTGCGGCGAAATCAGGGCTTCTCGCCGCGTGCGAGCCGGGCGTTGATGTCCTCGATCACCGCCGGAAGCTCCACCAGCGAGTCGATCACGTAATGCGCCCCCGACTGCTCCAGCAGCCTGCGGGCATGGGCCATGCGCCGGGCGATTTCTGCCTCGGGCAGGCTCTCCGCCTCTTCCAGCGAGTTGATGTTCATGTAGTTGGAATAACGCACCAGCCCGACGCCCCAGCAGCCGGCATTGAGCGCTTCGCCCACGCCCGAGACGGTATCGTCGCACTTGACCACGCTCCTGATCTCGCTGATCCCCAGCAGGTCCATGTTGCGATAGACCATGTGCGGGGCGGGGCGGGCGCCGTGGATCACCTCGTCGCCGGCCACGGTGGCGTCCAGCGTCAGCCCCTGTTTGATCGCGTCGGCATTGAGGATATCGACCATGGCGCGGGTAAAGCCGGTGGAGGCGCCGAGCTTGATGCCTTGGGCCTGAAGCCCGGTCATGGCCTCGCGGACCCCCGGCAGCAGGGCGGTGTATTTCTTCAGGCAGTCGAGCTGCGCGGGCACGAAATCGGCAAACATCGCGTCCACGTCCGACTGGTCCGGGTATTTGCCCTTCGCCTCCTTCCAGCGTTCGCGGATGGCCGGGTCTTCGGTGAGCGCCTTGATGTGCAGGTCCTTGCGCAGCCCCATCGGCCCGCGCGCCTCTTCCATGGAGATCGGCACGCCCTGCTTTTCGAACACTTCGACGAACACCACCGCCGGGGCGATCACATAGGCATCGGCCAGGGTGCCGGACCAGTCGAGGATCACGGCCTGCACCTTGCCGCGATACTGGCGCTCGTAGGTATAGGG
>JALWJU010000257.1:4588-4782 GCA_026997055.1 Paracoccaceae bacterium
GGTAAAGCCGGTGGAGGCGCCGAGCTTGATGCCTTGGGCCTGAAGCCCGGTCATGGCCTCGCGGACTCCCGGCAGCAGGGCGGTGTATTTCTTCAGGCAGTCGAGCTGCGCGGGCACGAAATCGGCAAACATCGCGTCCACGTCCGACTGGTCCGGGTATTTGCCCTTCGCCTCCTTCCAGCGTTCGCGGATGG
>JALWJU010000258.1 GCA_026997055.1 Paracoccaceae bacterium
CGAACTGCGCGGCCTGTTTCAGGCCACGCCCGCGCGGCTCAAGTTCCTGCGCTCCGACCGTGCCGAGGCGCGTGCCATTGGCGACGTGGTGCGGCGCCTCGCCATGGCCGAGCCCGGCGTGGGCTTCACCTTGCGGGACGTCTCCGGCGGCGGCGAGGGGCGCGTGCTGTTTCGCGCCGAGCCCGAGAGCGGCGACATGTTCGACGCGCTTTCGGGGCGGCTTGCGCGCATCCTCGGGCGCGAATTTGCCGAAAATGCGCTTCGCATAGACGCCAGCCGCGATGGCTTCCGCCTCACCGGCTTTGCGGCGCTGCCCACCTATTCGCGCGGGGCGGCGGTGGCGCAGTATCTGTTCGTCAATGGCCGCCCGGTGCGCGACAAGCAGCTGACCGGGGCGCTGCGCGCGGCCTATTTCGACTTTCTCAGTCGCGACCGTCACCCGGCGGCGGCGCTGTTTCTTTCGTGCGATCCGCATCTGGTGGATGTGAACGTGCACCCGGCCAAGGCCGAGGTGCGCTTTCGCGAGCCGGGGATCGTGCGCGGGCTGATCGTCTCGGCCCTGCGCCACGCGCTGGCCGAGGCCGGGCACCGCGCCTCGACCACAGTTGCCGCCGGTGTGCTTGGCGCGATGCGGCCCGAGGCGCGCCCCGGCATGCCCGTCAATCCGCGCCCCGGCCAGCAGGCGATCCGCCAGAGCTACGAGGCCCAGCGCCCCGCTTATCCGGCATATCCCGCCACGCCCGGCTTTGCCGAAACCGCCCAGCCCTCGGCCCGCTTCGAGCCGGTGCCTGCCCCCGGCGCGGCGGACGGGCAGGCAGACGAGCGCTTGCCGCTCGGGGCCGCGCGCGCGCAGATCCACGAAAACTACATCATCGCCCAGACCGAAACCGGCATGGTCATCGTCGATCAGCACGCCGCCCATGAGCGCCTCGTCTATGAGCGCCTCAAGCGTCAGATGGCCGAAAACGGCGTCGCCGCCCAGGCGCTGCTGATCCCCGAGATCGTCGAGCTTTCGCAGGATGATGCCGCTCGCCTGCTCGCCATTGCCGATGACCTCGCCCGCCTTGGCCTGACCATCGAGCCTTTCGGCCCCGGCGCCGTGGCGGTGCGCGAGACCCCGGCCATTCTCGGCCCGGTCAATGCCGGCGCCCTGCTCGCCGACATCCTCGACGAGCTTGCCGACCAGGGCGAGAGCCTGAGCCTCGCCGCGCGCATCGAAGCGGTGCTCAGCCGCATGGCCTGCCACGGCTCGGTGCGCTCCGGGCGGCGGATGAATGCCGAGGAGATGAACGCGCTCCTGCGCGAGATGGAGGCCACGCCCCATTCCGGCCAGTGCAACCACGGCCGGCCCACCTATGTAGAGCTGAAACTGGCCGATATCGAGCGGCTGTTCGGGCGCAGATGATCACCATCGGGTCACAGACATATGCCTGGAGCGATCCGCCGGTGCTGGCGGCGCTGGGGGCGGGGGCGGTGCTGCTGCTGGTGATCGTGCTGCTGATCCTGTCCACCCGCCGCGCCGGGCGCTCGGCCGCGCTTGCCGAGGAGCTTGCCCGGCAGATGGGCGGGCTGGGCCGCGCGGTCGAGGTGCTGGGCCAGGGCCAGGACCGGCTTTCGGGCAGTTTGCGCACGGTCTCCGAAAGCCAGGCCAGCGCCCAGGCGCAGATGGTGGGCGCGATGGAAGCGCGCCTCTCCGCCGTGCAGCGCGAGATGCAGGACCGCCTGCACGACAATGCCGCGCGCACCGCCCGGGCGCTTGCCGAGATGCAGGCGCGGCTCAACGAAAGCCTCGCCGGCTCGGCGCTCAAGACCACTGAGAGCCTGACCCAGTTGCAGGAGCGCCTCGCCGCCATCGACAAGGCCCAGCACAATATCGAAAAGCTCTCCGGCGACGTGCTCAGCCTGCAGGACATCCTGTCCAACAAGCAGACCCGCGGCGCCTTTGGCGAGATCCAGCTTCACGATATCGTCTCCAAGGCCCTGCCGGCTGACAGCTACACGATGCAGGCGACGCTCTCCAACAACCGCCGCGCCGATTGCCTGATCCACCTGCCCAACCCGCCGGGGCCGATCGTGATCGACAGCAAGTTCCCGCTCGAAGCCTACGAGGCCCTGCGCCGGGCCGGGAGCGAACGCGAACTGACCGAGGCCGCGCAGGCCCTGCGCAAGGCGCTGCGCAAGCATATCCGCGACATATCCGAGCGCTACATCATCGAGGGCGAGACCGCCGACGGCGCGCTGATGTTCCTGCCCTCCGAGGCCGTCTATGCCGAGCTTCACGCCAATTTCCCCGAGATCGTGCGCGAGGGCTTTGCGGCGCGGGTCTGGATCGTCTCGCCCACCACCTGCATGGCCACGCTCAACACCATGCGCGCGATCCTGAAAGACGCCCGCATGCGCGCCCAGGCCGGGGCGATCCGGCGCGAACTGGCGCTGCTGCATGGCGATGTGGAGCGGCTGGAAACCCGGGTCGGCAACCTCAACCGGCACTTCGCCCAGGCTGGCAAGGATATCGAGGAAATCACCATCTCGGCGCGCAAGGCCGGCGGGCGCGCGCGGCGGCTGGAGGCGTTCGACTTCGAGGAGCTTCCCGGCGAGGAGGCCGCTCATGCGGTCCCCCTGGTGAAGCCGGAGAACGATTGACCCTTCCCCCAGAGCCGCCCTTTTGGCAGGATGTGCCAAGGGGGAATCGCGATGCTGGAAATCAGTCCACGAAAGGTTGCCCGGGTGATCCTGCGCGCCCGTGAGCTTGGCACCAAGGTTGCCCGCTGGGACATGCCGGGCGAAGACGCCGATGCCGACACGATCCTCGAAAGCCGCTCTTCGGACGCTACCGAGACCGAACTGCGCACCTATATCGCCGACATGAACCGGGACGAACAGGCAAGCCTCGTCGCCATCGCCTGGATCGGGCGCGATACCTTCGATGCGAGCGAACTGGAGGAGGCCATCGCCACCGCGCGCGCCGAGCGCACCACGCCGACCGAAGATTACCTGCTGGGCATGGCCCTGCTGGCCGATTACCTGGAAGCCGGGCTCGAAGCCCTGGGGATTCCGCTGAAAGAGGCCGGCGAAGGCATCCTGTAACCCGCCCTCCCGGTCGCCGGAGCCGCCGCCCCCTTCGCACTTCCGCAAAACCCCGCCGGAGACACGATTTTTCGCAGAAAAATCGGCCCCCCGCCCCGGTTCCGCTATGGGGCGGAGCGGCTTTCACGCACGGTTTCCACCATCAGCGCCACGTTGTCCGGGTCCGCGTCCGGCGTGATGCCGTGGCCGAGGTTGAAGATATGCGGCCCGCCCGAGAATGCCCGGACGATGGCGCGGGTTTCCTCCACCAGCTTCTGCCCGCCGGTGACCATGTGTTCGGGCGCCAGATTGCCCTGCACGCAGCCATCCACCTGCACCTGCGCCGCCGCCCATTCGGGCGAGACCGAATTGTCCAGCGCCACGCAATCGGCCCCGGTGGCGCGGGCAAAGCCCGCATAGCCCTCGCCCGCCTCGCGCGGGAAGGCGATCACCTTCACGCCCGGGTGGCGGGCCTTGAGCGCGGCGATGATCTCGCGCGCAGGCGCCACCGCATAGGCCTCGAAATCCGCGCCCTTGAGCGAGCCGGCCCAGCTGTCAAACAGCTTCACCACCTCGGCCCCGGCCTCGATCTGGGCCGAGAGATATTCGATCGTCGCCGCGGTGATGCGCGCCAGCAGGGCTTCGAAAGTGGCGCGGTCGGCGGCCTTAAGCGCATGCGCCGGGCCCTGATCCGGGGTGCCGCGCCCGGCGATCATGTAGGTGGCCACGGTCCAGGGCGCGCCGGCAAAGCCGATCAGCGCGGTCTCGTCCGGCAGTTCGCGCGCAAGGATGCGCACGGTCTCATAGACCGGGGCGAGGCGCTCGTGGATCGCCTCGGCCGGCTTCAGCGCCGCTACCTCGCCCGGCGTCGTCACCGTCGAAAGCCGCGGCCCCTCGCCCTCGGCGAACCACAGATCGGCCCCCAGCGCCTGGGGCACCAGCAGGATATCGGCAAACAGGATCGCCGCGTCGAAGCCGAAGCGGCGGATCGGTTGCAGGGTCACCTCGGCGGCCAGCTCCGGCGTATAGCACAGCGACAGGAAATCGCCGGCACGCGCCCGGGTCGCGCGGTATTCGGGCAGGTAGCGGCCGGCCTGGCGCATCATCCAGACGGGCGGCACCGGCAACGTCTCGCCCGCCAGCGCCCTGAGCAGCAGTTTCTCGGCCATCTCGCCCCCTTTCCCTTGCCCCGCCGGCGCCGTCCTTCCGCGCGCGGCGGGCAATGTCAATGTGTCACGCCGCAGGCGCTGTTGTCACGCCCCGTCGCGGGCGCTAGGGAGGGGGCCATGCAACCGCTCTGGCCCACAGCTGAATCGCCGATGCGCATCGGCACCCGCGGCTCGCCGCTGGCGCTGGCCCAGGCGCATGAGACGCGCCGCCGCCTGATCGAGATGCACGGCCTGACCGAGGACTGCTTCGAGATCGTCGTCATCAGGACCACGGGCGACCGCATCCAGGACAAGGCGCTGCGCGAACTGGGCGGCAAGGGCCTGTTCACGAAGGAAATCGAAGAGGCGCTGCTGGACGGGCGCATCGACATCGCGGTGCATTCCATGAAGGACATGCCGGTGGCCCAGCCCGACGGGCTGGTGCTGGACTGCGTGCTGCCGCGCGAGGACCCGCGCGATGCGTTCCTGTCGCCCATTTCCGAAACGCTGGCCGACCTGCCCGCGGGGGCGAAGGTCGGCACCAGCAG
>JALWJU010000259.1 GCA_026997055.1 Paracoccaceae bacterium
GTGGGCCGGGTGGTGGCGCGGTCGCATTGCAGCGCCGGCCTGGGCATTTCCGGCAGGCTGACGCCGGCACAGTCCCGCGCCCCTTCGAGCGGCAGGCCGAGGGCGGCAAACAGCGCGTCGTCAAAGGCGCGGCTGTCGGGCAGGCCGAGGCGCGCGCGCAACTGGCTGAGCGCGCCATAGGTCTTGCGCCCGGGCTTGCCATCGACCGGCCCGGCATTGATGCCCAGCCCGTTCATGATTCGCTGCGCGAGCGCCACCCGCCCGGCCTTGCCCTCGGGCAGGCCGATCCCGGCGCAGTTGCGATACTGGCCGCCAGCCTCCAGCCCCGGCAGGCGCACGCGCAGCCCGAGGCTGGTGCTTTCGCCCGGCTGCAGGGTCAGGTCCGGCGCGTAGCAGGTGACTTCGCGCGGGTTCATGCGGCTGCACTGCCAGCCCTCCGCCTCGACGCGCACCGATTTCGGACGCGGGCGGGGCAGACGGTCCACCAGCGCGAGCGGGCCGGAAAAGGCGCCATCGCCGCCATTCTTCAGGGTGAGGGAGAAGTCGCAGACATATTGCCGCTTGCCCTCATCCACCCGGCAGGGGCCGAGCGCCTGCTTTTCCAGCTCCAGTTCGGGCTGCGGTTCGGGGGCGGGATTCGGCGAGGGCTGCGCCGGCTCGTCGTCGCCCGCATAGGGCTCGGCGGGCAGGTGCAGGTCGATCACCTCACCGATACCCGGCCGCGCCGCGCGCTGCGGGCAATAGGCCTGGGCCATCTGGGCGAAGATCGCCGGCATGTTGGCTCCGTTCGGGATCACCACCACGTCATCGGTGAACGGGTCGGGGGTGGCGCCGGTCGCGGTGTTGACCACATTGCCGCCCAGCAGCGCCGTCAGCGCCCCCGGCGTGCTGCCGGTGCCGATGGGGATGCCGATGATGCGGCTGCCCTGGGCGCGGATATTGGCCACCAGCGGGATCGAATTGGCCAGCGGCTCGTTGGACACCCCGTCGGTAATGAAAAGCACCAGCGGCTTTTGCGCCGCCGCGCTGACCACCTGGCTTGCAAGCGCAAAGGCGCGGTCCCAGCGGGTGCCGCCAGAGGCCGGAAGGCTGGCCAGGGTATTGGCGATGCTGGCAGAGGGCAGCGGATCGGGCAGCGGCACGGCGAGCGCGGGCGTGGCGTTGAACAGGATCAGCCCGCCCGCCGAGCCATTGCCGGCAAAGGCGTTCTGCGCCATCTGCACGCCGGCGCGCACCTGCGCGATACGGTTATACCAGTTCATCGAGCCGGAACGGTCCACCACGAACAGCACATCCACCCCGCAATCGGGTGCGGTGCCGCCGGTGGTGCCTGTAGTGCCGCCGGTACCGCCGGTGCCGGTGGGCAGGTCCGGCAGCGCAAGCGTCGCGCATTGGGCCACGCCGACATTGCCGATCGCCACCCCGTTGCCCTGGCTGTCGCGCAGCTGGAAGCTCGCGCAGTTCATGGCTTCGGGCGCGCTGCCCGTGTCGAGCGCGATATGGCCCGTATAGGGGAAGGAAAGCGTGCCCCCCGCCGCCATCAGGTCGTCGGTGCTGACGGTGCAGTTCTGCAGCACGAGGCCGGCCCCGAGCCCGCCGCTGCACTGCACCCCGCCCGAAAGGCCCGCGGGGCCGCTCAGCGTGCCGCTTTGCGGATTGGCGCCATTGCTGCCGCTCAGCACATCGTAAACGGTGATCGACAGGCCCGGCGGCAGGTCGGCGCCGGTGATGGTGACGGTGCAGGCGACATCCCAGCCGGTGCTGCCGGCGGGCACCGGCTCGTCGCAGGTCTTGGATATGTCAAGCGACGGCTCCGGCGGCGGCGGCGGGCTCCAGCTGGCGGTCACGCAGTCGGAGACTTCGCGCGGGTTCGCCGCCGGATCGCTGGCGCCGCTGACGCAGTTTTCCCATGTGACCGGCTGTTCGGGCAGGTTCGACATGCCGGCAAACAGTTCGAAACGCAGCACTTCCTGGCCGGACGGGTCGAAATCGGCGCCGTCGATCGTGCAGGCGGTCTGTGCCTGGCCGCCGCCCGGCGCGGGGGTGCAGGTCCAGCCGGGGCTGGCATTGACGCTGACAATCTCAGCGCCCGCCGCACCGATCACGCCGCTTGCATCCTCGAGGAAGCCGAAGCTGCCGGCAAAGGGCGCAGGCGCCGCCGTCACCCTCACGTCGCATTCCCAGCCCAGCCCCCACAGCGTGCCGTTATGGCGCTGTTCGGAGAGCTCGGTGCAGGTCTTGGAAATCCCGGCCTGCTCCGGCTTGGGCAGATCGGGCAGGGGGTCGTGCAAGGTGGTGCAGTCGCGGCCCAGCGGGGTGCCCCTGGCATCCGTCAGGGTCGCGCAGTTTTCCGCGCCGTTCTGATCGGCGAGGGCGCCGGCCATGACCAGATCCACCACCAGCGTCGAGGCGGGCGGATTGGTCGGGAACTGGCTGCCCTGGATGGTGCAGACCGGCGGCGTGCCGGGGGCATAGGGCGCCGGCGTGCAGGCCCAGGGATCGGCCGAAGTGATGCTCTGGATCTGGCTCGCGCCGGGCAGGGAACCGAAATGGAAGTCATCGGCCAGCGTGATCGGCCCCGACCAGGGCGCGCCGTTGGTGGTCACGGTGATCTCGCAGCGCCAGGGCTGGCCCCATGCGGCGGGCGAAAATTCCTGCCTTTCGCCCGAGGGCGCGCAGGTCTTTTCCACGTCAAACTCGGTGGGCTTGTCCGGCTTGCCGGGATCATCGCCATCGGGCTTCCACTCGGTGCCGTCGCAATTGCCCTTGACCTCGCGCTTGCTGTCGCCGCCGGCATAGAGGCCCGAGACGCAGTTCTTCCACGCAACCGGGCCGGCTGCCGGAGCGAACAGGTCGAAGCCCAGGGTCTCGACCCCGGAAGCATCGAAATCCGCGCCCTGGATGGTGCAGCTGGTCTGGGTCGCGGGCAGGCCGGGGCAGGTCCAGCCGGGGCTTGCGGAATAGCCGGTGATGAGCCCGCTCGCGCCGATGATCTGGCTGGCATCCTCGGTGAACTGGAAGCTGCCGGCAAAGGGCGCGGGGAGCGCCGCCACGGTGACCTCGCAGCGCCAGGCCATGCCGGGCTGGCCGTTCTGCATGTCGGCCACGGGGGGCTCGCAGGCCTTTTTCAGGAAGATCTGCCTGGCCTCGGGCAGGTCGGGCTTGTCGGGACCGCCCGGATCACCCGGGGTGCCCGAGCCACCCGGATCGGTCGGCTCGGCCGGATCGCCGGAGGGGCCGACCGGGCCGGTGGGGGTGCCAGGCAGACCGCCAGCCGGGGTGGGCGTAAGGGGCGTCAGGTCGCCACCATCCACGGGGAGGCAGGACGCCACATCACGGGTGATATACTCCACCGCCGCGTTGTCCATGTTGGCGTGTTCGCCAAGGCGGGCGATGAAGGCATAGCGCTGGCCGGCACCGACCGGCCCGGTGGTGTTGGCTAGATGCCAGGCACCATCGGACGGCCCTGCGGGAAAGGAAAGCGTCGCGGTATCGGTCAAGGCCAGAAACTGCGTCACCAGGTCGGCCACTTCCGGGCCGGGCGGATTGGAGGCAAAGCCGGAATATTCCGGCTCGCTCGCCCCCAGGGGCACCAGGCCCAGCACGTTTTGGCTCCCATTATGGGCGCCGCCGTTTTCGCGCTGGGAAAAGGCGGCGCTGAGGCGAACCTGCCCGTCGCAGGGGGCGGTGAAATTCTGCCAGACATATGTGAGCCCGGACGTGTCCAGAAAATGCTGGGCGATACCCGCACCGGGGGCGGAGGCGTCGGATTGCGGCCCCGGGGCGTAATGGTAGCCGCCGGGACCGTCCACCTTTACCAGGTTCATCTGTCCGCCGCCCTGTTGCACGGTCACAGAAACGGACTGCCAGGGGGTGAAATCCACGTTCCAGGAGAGATTGTCTCCCCAATTGGCCGCAGGGTGATCCTCGAAGCCGCCATTCTGCAATAGGTTCTGGGCGCCTGCGGGCAGGGCGAGGGTGAGCAGGAGCGCCCCGGCCAGGCCGGGCGTCCGTCTTGTTTTGCTTGTCATGAATGCTCTCTGTTCTCTTTTCTCGGGTTCCGGGTTCTCGTGTCTTTCGATTTCTCGCTCGGTCCCGTCCCTGCCGTCATCCGGCGCTCTCCTGCAGGCCAGCATAGGGGTGTTATTGCCAGGCGGTCAAATTATTTCTGCCTGCGGGGTGCAGGCCCGCAACTGAAACGCGCGTGCAGGGCTTGCACTGGCGGCGGTATTGGCACTGCAGCCGAACGCCTGGAAATTCTGCCGAAGATTGCGCTGGCGCCTCTGCGGGGCATGGCCCGGCAGGGGCGGTCCATTCCGGTATTCCATGAAGTTGCAAAACCAGCCATGGAGGAGCGGGAATGGACAGAGGGAAGAATACAGGCATTGAGGCCATCCTGGAACGGCTGACCGAACATGGGGCGGGGGACATGGCGAACATCTGCGCCCGGGCCTTCGAGCCGGCCACGGGGGGCGAGCGCGAGCGCTTCCTCGGCGCGGGTGATTGCAAGCGCACGGCCAGTCGCCCGCGCATATCGGCCCCGCCATCTGGGGCATGTAAACATGCCCTGCCTTGTAACAATCGAGGTAACAAGCGAGCGCGCCCCCGAGCAGAAGCTCAAACGGCGCACCGCCAAGATCAGAGTGTTTTCGAACGAGGAATCGTCGGAACGCCTCGCCAGCACCGTGCTGGCCCAGATCGACGAATGCAGGGATGCGTGATCAGCACAAATCAGAATTCCCGGACAGCAGGCTGCG
>JALWJU010000260.1 GCA_026997055.1 Paracoccaceae bacterium
CCAGGCCCAGCAATGCCGCCAGGAGCAGCCCCGAAAACGACCCCGGGATCAATCCCCGAAACAAGGCCCATCGGCGGCGCGATACATTCATTCCCTGCTCCTTCTGCTCACCCTTCCTTACCGCAACCGGAGCCCCGGCGCCAATCAAGGTTTTGCGAGAAAGGCGCGAGAAGAACTGGCCGGTTCGTGAGGCGGCTTCGTGAGGCGGCGAAATGCTTGCAATTCGGTGTACTATTGCATACATATCCCTGCGACCCCGCCGCCCTTGCACATTTCCCCGTGCCGGGGCATCAGATGCGCCAACCACGCACAAATCACACGCACGGATCAACAGATCAAAGGACATGCCCATGCCCATCCAGGTCGGAAAAGACACCGCCAGCACCCGCCGCAGCCTCAGGGCCGGCGGGCGCGACTATGCCTATTATTCGATCGCGGCGGCCGAGGAGGCGGGGCTGGGCGACTTTTCCCGCCTACCCGCCGCGCTCCGGGTGGTGCTGGAAAACATGCTGCGCTTCGAGGATGGCGGGCGCACGGTGAGTCTCGACGACATCCGCGCCTTTGCCGGCTGGGCGGCAAATGGCGGGCGCAGCGCGCGCGAGATCGCCTATCGCCCGGCGCGCGTGCTCATGCAGGATTTCACCGGGGTGCCGGCGGTGGTGGATCTCGCCGCCATGCGCGACGGCATCATCGAGCTTGGCGGCGATGCCGAGAAGATCAACCCGCTCAACCCGGTCGATCTGGTCATCGACCATTCGGTGATGATCGACCATTTCGGCACGCCGCGCGCCTTCCAGCTCAACGTGGAGCGCGAATACGAGCGCAATATCGAGCGCTATACCTTCCTCAAATGGGGCCAGTCGGCCTTTGACAATTTCCGCGTGGTGCCGCCGGGGACCGGCATCTGCCACCAGGTGAATATCGAATACCTCGCCCAGACCACCTGGACGGACGAGGACCAGAACGGCGAGACCGTCGCCTACCCCGATACCCTGGTGGGCACCGACAGCCACACCACCATGGTCAATGGCCTCAGCGTGCTCGGCTGGGGCGTGGGCGGGATCGAGGCCGAGGCGGCGATGCTCGGTCAGCCGATCTCGATGCTGATCCCCGAGGTGGTGGGCTTCCGCCTCACCGGAGAGCTGCGCGAGGGCACCACGGCGACCGACCTGGTGCTGAAGGTGGTGAAGATGCTGCGCGAGAAGGGCGTGGTCGGCAAGTTCGTCGAATTCTACGGCCCCGGGCTCGACCATCTGCCGCTGGCCGACCGCGCCACCATCGCCAACATGGCGCCCGAATACGGCGCCACCTGCGGCTTCTTCCCGGTCGATGGCGAGACGCTGCGCTACCTGCACCAGACCGGGCGCGACGAGGAGCGCATCGCGCTGGTCGAGGCTTACGCCAGGGCGCAGGGGCTGTGGCGCGACGAGAGCTATGATCCGGTCTATACCGACACGCTCGAGCTTGACATGGGCGAGGTGGTGCCGGCGATTTCCGGCCCCAGGCGGCCGCAGGACTTCATCGCGCTCGACAATGGCCCCGCGGCTTTCAGGCGCGAGATGGAAGAGAATTTCAAGCGCCCGATGGACAAGCAGGTGCCGGTGGAGGGCGAAGATTACACCATGTCTTCGGGGCGTGTGGTGATCGCCTCGATCACGTCCTGCACCAATACCTCGAACCCTTACGTGATGATCGGCGCGGGGCTGGTGGCGAAAAAGGCGCACGAACTGGGGCTGAAATCCAAGCCCTGGGTCAAGACCTCGCTCGCGCCGGGCTCGCAGGTGGTCAGCGAATATCTCGAAGCCGCCGGCCTGCAGGCGCATCTGGACGCGCTCGGCTTCAACCTCGTGGGCTATGGCTGCACCACCTGCATCGGCAATTCGGGCCCCCTGCCCGCCCCGGTCTCGCAGGCGATCCGCGAGGGCGACCTCGTGGCCTGCTCGGTGCTCTCTGGCAACCGCAATTTCGAGGGCCGCATCTCGCCCGACGTGCGCGCCAACTACCTTGCCTCGCCGCCTCTGGTGGTGGCCTATGCCATTGCCGGCGACATGAACATCAACCTCGCCACCGACCCGATCGGCCAGGACAAGGACGGCAACGACGTCTACCTCAGGGACATCTGGCCCAGCGCGCAGGAAGTGGCCGACACGGTGCACCGGACAGTCACCCGCGAGGCGTTTCAGGCGAAATACGCCGATGTATTCGCCGGCGACGAGAAGTGGCAGTCGGTCGAGACCACCGACAGCCTCACCTATGACTGGCCGCCGACTTCGACCTATATCCGCAAGCCTCCCTTCTTCGAGGGGATGAGCCGCGAGCCGGGCAAGATCGAGAATATCGAGGGCGCGCGGATCCTCGCGCTGCTGGGCGACATGATCACCACCGACCATATCTCGCCCGCCGGCGCCTTTCCGCCCGACAGCCCCGCGGGCCAGTATCTGATGGATCACCAGGTGCTGCCGCGCGACTTCAATTCCTACGGCTCGCGCCGGGGCAATCACGAGGTGATGATGCGCGGCACATTCGCCAATATCCGCATCAGGAACCTCATGCTCGACGGCGTCGAGGGCGGACGCACCATCGGCCCGGACGGCAGGGAAACCTCGATCTACGAGGCCGCCATGGCCTGGAAGGCGCAGAACACCCCCCTGGTGGTGATCGGCGGCGAGCAATACGGCGCGGGATCGAGCCGCGACTGGGCGGCCAAGGGCACGGCGCTTCTGGGCGTGAAGGCGGTGATCGCCAAAAGCTTCGAGCGCATCCACCGCTCCAATCTGGTGGGGATGGGGGTGATCCCGTTCGAATTCACCGACGGCGCCTCGCGCGAGAGCCTCGGGCTCACGGGACGCGAAATCGTGTCGATCGCGGGCCTTGCCGAGGGCCTCGCTCCGCGCGCCGAAGTGCCCTGCACCATCGCCTTCGAGGATGGCCGCACCGAGGAACTCGCGCTTCGCTGCCGGATCGACACCGAAGTGGAGATCGAATACGTGGAAAACGGCGGCGTGCTGCACTATGTGCTGCGCAATCTCGCGCGCGGCTAGGCGCGGAGAAGCGAAGAGGCTGAAACGAGAGCGCCCCGCCCTTCCGCCCTCTCCCTGCACCGCGCGGGGGGCGAGGCGGGGCGATTTTTCTCTCGAAAAATCGGGCCTCCGGCGGGAGTATTTGTGGAAAGATGAAAGGAAGCGGCGCTATTGTGCGCCGATCGCCGCGGCCTTTTCCATGGCCGGGCGGATGGTCGTTTCCAGAACGCGCTCGGTAATCGGCCCGGCAAAGCGCAGGACCACTGTCCCGTCCCCGGCCACGACAAAGGTTTCGGGCACCCCGTAGAGCCCCCATTCCAGCGCCGTGCGCCCGGTCGGGTCGGCCCCGCTCCTGGCATAGGGGTTGCCCAGATCGGCCAGGTATTTCAGCCCCTTTTCGGGGTCATCCCGGTAGTCGATCCCGTATATCAGCACCCCTTCATCGGCGAGTTTCTGCAGCAGGGGGTGCTCGACCCGGCAGGCAGTACACCAGGAGGCCCAGAAATTGACCAGTACCACATTGCCGGCGCGCAGGTCTTCATCGCCGAACAGCGGCTCCTCGCCCAGCCGGGTCAGATTCAGCGCCGGGGCCGGGCCGCCCTCCCGGGTGGATTTGAGGGCATCGGGGTCGGTTCGGTTCATCCCGAGCCAGAACATCAGCGCAAGCCCCGCAAACAGCAGCGGCGGGAGCAGGAGCAGCGGCGACAGGCCGCGCTTTTCCGTACTCTGATCACTCATCGTTTCGATCCTCCCGGACAGCCTTTCCGGCCTCTTCTCTCGCCTCTCTGCGCGCTCTCAGCCGCGCCTCGGCCTCTTCGAGCGCGCGCCGGGCCCGGAGCGACTGCCGCCAGGTGACCAGCCCCAGCAGCAGCAGCGCGGCCAGGCTCAGCCCCCAGGCCGAGAGCACGCTGAAGGCGTATTTTCCAAGCTCGACCTCAGGCATCGGCCATCCTTTCGCGCATTTCCAGCGCATGGGTGCGCCGGCGGCGCACTTCGCTGCGGGTACGCACCAGGAGCAGCGCCACGAACAGGAGACCGAATCCCACCAGCGCGATCACCAGCGGCACCCAGTACACGTCCGCCACATGTTCTTCCTTGTCCAGCGACAGCGAAGCGCCCTGGTGCAGGCCCTGGTTCCAGAAATTCACCGCATAGCGGGAAAGCACCGCGAAAACCGAACCGACGATCGCCAGTACCGAGGTCAGGTCGGCCGCCGTGTCCGGATCCTCGATCGCCGCCCACAGAGCCATGTATCCAAGGTAAAAGAGAAACAGCACCAGAAAGGAGGTGAGCCGCGGGTCCCATGCCCACCAGGTCCCCCACATGGGCTCCCCCCAGACCATGCCGGTGCCCAGCGCGATCACGGTCATGGTCAGGCCGATCAGCGCGGCGGATCTGGCCGCCAGCGCGCTTACATGGTGGCGGCGGACGAGCCAGATCAGGCTGGTCACCAGCATCATGATCCAGATATTGATCGCCATGGCCGCTGCGGGGACATGGACATAGATGATCTTGACGGTGGAGCCGAAATTCTCCGCCTCCGGCGTGAAGAAGAAGCCCCAGACCAGCCCCACCGTCAGCGTGAATGCGGCGAGGGCCATGAGCAGAGGGAGGAGCCTGCCCGACCAGGACATGAACCTGACCGGATTGGCGAATTCCCAGAACCTGTTCATTCGTTGCGCGAAAGTCATGGGAGATTTCTATGCCGCCGCAGGCAGGCGGGCAAGGCGAAAGCCCGGCCAAAAGGTCACATCGGCGTCAGCTCACCGAAGGTTCATCCGTATCGCTGCCGCCGCCGCGAAGGGGATCAGCGCAAGGCTGCCCGCGGTGATCCCGGCAAGCAGCAGAAGCGGCGTGCCTGCCGCGATTCCCTCGGCGCCCCGGCGCGCAGCCTCGGCGCCGAAGATCAGCGTCGGCACATAGAGCGGCAGCACCAGGAGGCTCAGCAGCAGCCCGCCGCGCCGGATGCCCACCGTCAGCGCCGCGCCGAAGGCTCCGATCATCGACAGGGCCGGCGTGCCCAGTGCCAGCGTGAGCATGAGCCAGTATTGCCCCGGCCCATCCATCTGCATCAGCATGGCGAAGGCCGGCGCCGCCGCCACCAGCGGCAGGCCGGTGGTCAGCCAGTGGGCCAGGGCCTTGACCAGCACCACGCCTTCCATCGGCACCGGCGAGGTCGCCAGCAGGTCGAGGGTTCCGTCCTCGAAATCGAGCTGGAACACCCGGTCGAGCGACAGAAGGCAGGCCAGCAGCGCCCCCACCCAGAGGATGCCCGGAGCGATCCGCGCGAGGATCGCCGCCTCCGGCCCCACGCCGAAGGGCACCAGCATCGTGACGATCAGGAAAAACGCCAGTCCCAGGCCGAAGCCCCCGCCCGCCCGCACCGCCAGGCGCAGGTCGCGAATCAGCAGGGCGATCATGGCAGCGCCTCCCCGAACGCAGCATCGAAAGAAGCCTCGAAAGCACCGCGCGCCGTCGTCCCGTCCGGATCCGCACGCAGGCCACGCACGTCAAACACCTCCGCCTCCAGCCCCAGTTCGATATGGGTGGCAATCAGCGCCGCGCCCCCCCCGGCCACATGCTCGCGCACCACCCCGGCAAAGATCGCCACCGAGGCCGTGTCCAGCGAGACCGTCGGCTCGTCGAGCAGCCAGATCGCCCGCCCCGTCACCAGCAGGCGCGCAAGCCCCAGACGCCGCTTCTGCCCGGCCGAGAGACTGGCCGCCGGGCGGGTGGCAAGAGCGGTGAGGTTGAAGCGCTCCAGCACCGCGTCCACCGGGCCGGTTGCGTGGATTTTCGCCCAGAAATCAAGGTTTTCTCGCACGGTAAGGGTGGATTTGAGCCCGTCGGCATGGGCCGCGTAGGCGATGCTCTCGGCCGGGGCCTCGATGGTCCCGGCCATGGGCGGCTGGAGCCCGGCAAGGCTGCGCAGCAGGGTGGTCTTTCCCGAGCCGTTGGGGCCGCGCAGCACCATCACCTGCCCCGCGCGCAGGGTGAAGCGGATACCCTCCAGGACCGCCACCCCGCCGCGCCCCACCACCAGATTTTCGACCCGCATCTCCATGCAGAAGCTCTAGACCGCCAGCGCCGCAAGCGCAATGCGCCGGGCGCATCGGGGCTGCGGGCGGCAGACGGGTCTCCGCGAGAAATCCGCCCCGGGCGCGGCCGCCCCCCGGAGGGCCGGAACCTTCCGGGAGGATTCGCCGCAGGCGTGCCCGGCCCTGACCTTTCCGCGAAAACCCGTCTCTGCCGCCGGCCTCCGCTCAGGCATCCACATTGGCAAATTGCGTCCCCGCGCCCGCGCTCGGCTTGGACCAGTCGCGCTTCACGCCCAGCTTGAGCAGGATCGCCGAGGCCACGAAGACCGAGGAATAGGTACCCACGATCACGCCCCAGATCATCGCGAAGACGAAGCCGCGGATCACGTCGCCGCCCAGCACATAGAGCGCCAGCAGCGCGATCAGCGTGGTGAGCGAGGTCATCATGGTGCGGCTGAGGGTTTCGTTGATCGACAGGTTCAGAACGTCCTTCAGGCTCAGCTTCTTGTATTTTCGCAGGTTTTCGCGCACCCGGTCGAAGACCACCACGGTGTCGTTCAGCGAATAGCCGACGATCGTCAGCAGCGCGGCGATGATCGCCAGGTCGAAGGGAATCTGCAAGACGCTGAAAATGCCGATGGTCAGCACCACGTCATGCACCAGGGCGGCCACCGCCCCCAGGGCGAACTGCCACTCGAATCTGAGCCAGATATAGAACAGCACCGCCGCCATGGCCGCCAGCACCGCTTCGATCGCGGTCTGCACCAGTTCGCCCGAGACTTCCGGGCCGATCGAGGTCACCGAAGGAAAGGCGATGTCCGGGTCCACATTGGCCCTGAGCGCCTCTTCCACCAGCCCGACCACCTGATCGTCGCCTTCCTCCTGGGCCTCGATGCGGATCTGGGCGACGTTCTTGTCGGGGCCGAAGGTCGGGTCGTATACCTCGGTGATACTCACATCCCCAAGCCCCAGCGGCTCCAGCGCGGCGCGATAGGTGGCCACGTCGATGGGGCGGGCCGATTCGGTGCGGATCGAAGTGCCGCCCTTGAAGTCGATGCCGAAATTGAGTCCGATCAGCAGAAAGACCAGCAGCGAAGCGACAAGCGCGATGCCCGACGCGCCCAGGCTCAGCGCCATGCGCCTGAAGAAGTCCCAGCTGGTCTCGGCCGGGACCAGGCGGATGCCCCTGATCCTCAGTTCCCGCGGCCGCCTGCGCTCGAACCAGATCACCACCATCAGGCGGGTCACATAGATCGCCGTGAACACCGAGGTGATGATCCCCAGCCCCAGCGTCACCGCAAAGCCGCGTACCGGCCCCGCTCCCATGACGAACAGGATCGCGGCGGTGATCAGGGTGGTGATGTTGGCATCGACAATCGCGCTCAGGGCCTTTTCATAGCCCAGGCTGATCGCCCGCGCCGGCCCCCTGCCCGCCTTCAGCTCTTCCTTGATCCGTTCGAAAACCAGCACGTTGGCATCCACCGCCATGCCGATGGTCAGCACGATCCCGGCGATGCCCGGGAGCGTCAGGGTCGCGCCGATCATGCTCAGAAGGCCGAAGATCAGCCCCACATTGAGCACCAGCGCCACATTGGCGATCATCCCGAACAGCCCGTAGCTGGCCGCCATGAATACCAGCACGCCGAGAAAGGCCACCAGCGAAGCGATCTTTCCCGCCTCGATACTGTCGGCCCCAAGCTGCGGGCCGATCGTCTGCTTCTGCAGGAATTCCATATCCGCCGGCAGGGCGCCCGCGCGCAGCAGCACCGCGAGGTTGGTACTCTCCTCGATGGTGAAATTGCCGGAAATGATGCCCGAGCCGCCGGGGATCGGCTCGTTGATCCTGGGGGCCGAGATCACCTCGCCATCCAGCACGATGGCAAAGGGCTCCCCCACATTGGCGGCGGTATAATCGCCGAACTTGCGCGCTCCGGTCGGGTTGAACTGGAAGCTCACCGCGGGCAGGCCGTTGCGGTCGAAGCTCGGCTGGGCATTCTTAAGCTCCTCGCCGGTGACCACCGGGGTCTGCTCCAGCACATAATATACCCCCGGCTCGTTGCGCGCCGGCAGCACCTCCTCGCGCGGGCCGGGGCGCACATCCGGATTGGTGGTGCGCGAAACCACCGGCTGAAAGGTCAGCTTGGCGGTGGTGCCGATCAGCTCGATCAGTTCCTCGGCGCTGTTCAGCCCCGGCACCTCGACCAGGATGCGCCGCTCTCCCTGACGCTGAATGGTGGGCTCGCGGGTGCCCACCTCATCGACCCGGCGGCGGATGATCTCGAGGCTCTGTTCGATGGTGCGGTCGTCGCTGGCCTGTTTCTCCGCCTCCGAAAGACGGATGATCAGCGTATCGCCCTCCCCCGTCACCTCTATGTCGTTCGCGCCGACCCCGGTCAGAGTCACCACCGGCCGGGCAAGGGCACGCACCACCTCGAGTGCCCGGGCCATCCCCTCGGGGCGCGAGATCCTCACCCTGAGCGTGTCCGGTTCCGAGGGCTGGCGGCGGATCGTGCCCACCTCCTCGCGCACCTCGCGAAGCGCATTTCGCACCTCCGGCCAGAGCCCGTCCATATGCTGGCGATAGACATCCTCGACCTTGACCTCGGCCAGCAGATGCGCGCCCCCGCGCAGATCGAGCCCGAGATTGACCAGCCTCGAAGGCAGCCAGCTCGGCCAGGCGGCGGCATCCGCTTCCAGCTCCGGGTCCGGCCCCCGCGCCTCGAGCGCCAGCACCGCATCGTTATGGCGCTCCACCCGCTCGTAAAAGGCATTGGGCATCGCATAAAGCAGGCCCAGCGCCACCAGCCCGATGATGACAACCCGTTTCCACAGCTCGATCTGAAGCATCCGCCCCGCCCCGCCTATCGTTGCAAATCAATCGCCGGCACGCTCGCCCGCCCGCCGGCACCTGCCCCGGCCCGTCCCATCCGCGGCCTTCCGCCACCGCCAGGGGCCGCCGGGAGCGCCCGCGCCCGCATCAGTCCCTGGCCGGCTCGGTCTTCGACAGCACCGAAGCGACCGAGGAGCGCACCACGCGCACCCTCACTTCCGGAGCGATCTCCACCTCCAGTTCGCCATCGTCGCGGACCTTGGTCACCTTGGCGATCAGCCCGCCCTGGGTCACCACCTGATCCCCGCGGCGCAGGGCATCCAGCATCGCCTGATGCTCCTTCATCTTCTTCTGCTGCGGTCGGATCATGAAAAAATACATGATCGCAAAGACCAGGAGCATGGGCACCAGAAGCCCCCCGAGCGCGCCCTGCCCCGCACCCTGCGCCGCCTGTGCATAAGCCGGTGTTACCAACATCTTCTTCCCTCTCTTGTCAAACCCGTCCACAGCCCGCAGGCCCCGTCGCGCGCACCCTATATGGGGCCCCGGAGGTTGGCAAGCAATGGGCCGCGCCCCGCCTCCGACGAAAATCCCGGCACTCCAACTTTGAGCTTTTCCCGCACTCGCCCTTCTGGCATATCTCGCTGGCATATCTCGCCCGAACCAAAGCCGAGGCCGACCATGCACGACATCCGCGCGATCCGAGAAAACCCCGCAGCCTTCGACGCCGCCATGGCCCGGCGCGGCCTGCCCGGCATTTCCGGACAGGTGCTGGCACGCGACGAAGCCCGCCGCGCCGCCATCCTCGCCGCCGAGACCGCCCAGGCCGAGGCCAACAAGGCCGCAAAGCAGATCGGCGCGGCCAAGGCCGCGGGCGACGAGGCGCTCTTCCAGAAGCTGCGCGCCGAAGTGGCCGAGAAGAAAAAGGAAATCGCCCGCCTCCAGGAGCAGGCCAGGGCCGAAGACGAGGCCCTCACCGACCTGCTGATGGGGCTGCCGAACCTGCCTGCCGAGGACGTGCCCGACGGCGCGGACGAAAGCGACAACGTCGAAATCCACCGCTGGGGCAGCCCGCGCGACTTCTCCTTCACGCCGCTCGAGCACTACCAGATCCCGGCGGCGAAGCCCGGCTTCGACTTCGAGGCCGCCGCCCGCCTCTCGGGCTCCCGCTTCATGGTCCTGCAGGGCGCGCTGGCCCGGCTTCACCGCGCGCTGGCCCAGTTCATGCTCGACAGGCATGTGAGCGAAAACGGCCTGCTCGAGACCTGGACCCCGGTGCTCGTGCGCGAGGAAATGATGTACGGCACCGGCCAGTTGCCCAAATTCGGCGAGGACAGCTACCAGACCACCAATGGCTGGTGGCTGATCCCCACCGCCGAAGTGACGCTGACAAATCTCGTGAACGGCCAGGTGGTGGCGGAAGAAGACCTGCCCATCCGCCGGGTCGCCCATACCCAGTGCTTCCGCTCCGAGGCCGGAAGCGCCGGGCGCGACACGGCCGGGATGCTGCGCCAGCACCAGTTCGAAAAGGTCGAGATGGTCACCATCGCCCACCCGGATCACAGCGACGAAGAGCACCGGCTGATGACCAGGCACGCCGAAGCCATCCTCGAGGCGCTTGCCCTGCCCTACCGCACCGTGGTGCTGTGCACAGGCGATCTCGGATTCGGCATGAGGCGCACCCATGATATCGAGGTCTGGCTGCCGGGGCAGAACACCTACCGCGAGATTTCCTCGGTCTCGGTGGCAGGCGACTTCCAGGCGCGGCGGATGAATGCCCGCTTCAAGCCCGCCGATGGCGGCAAGCCGCAATTCGTCCACACCCTGAACGGCTCGGGCCTGGCCGTGGGCCGGACCCTGATCGCGGTACTGGAAAACGGACAGGAAGAAGACGGCTCCGTCACCCTGCCCGAGGCCCTGCACCCCTATCTGGGCGGCAAGGCGCGCATCACGCCTGCGGGCGAACTGGCCTGACGCGCAGGCGCACAGCGATTTTTCCGCGAAAAATCGCTACCCGCGCGGAAACGGCACCAGCCGGCCCTTTTCCTCGTCCCACAGCTTCAGCCGGAAGCTCCTGAGCGCCTCGCGAAAGCCGATCTTTTCGAAGCCGAACTTCCCCTCCAGCTCCCGGTGCGCCTGGCGCAGGCGGTAGCTGGGGATCGAGGCGTTGAAATGGTGGATGTCGTGCTTGGTGATATTGGCCACCGCCTCGTCGAACAGCCAGCCGAAATCGAGGCAGCTTGAGCCCTGTATGGTCGCGCGGGTGAAATCGAGCGCGGGCTTGCGGTCCCAGTAGGTATGTTCGAAATTGTGCTGCAGATAGACCAGAAACACCCCGAGCATCCCGCCGAGGAAGGTCGCCAGCAGCAGCACCGCCACGCCCTTCCAGCCGAAAAGCCAATAGAGAACGGCCATGTAAGCAAGCAGCAGCGCATCATGCACCAGCACGCCCGCGACCCCGACCTTGCGGGTATTCCTCGGCCAGCGATAGACGAAGAAATAGGTCCACAACGCCCCGAGCGGGATCAGCAGCAGCGGGTTGCGGTAGAGGCGGTAGTAGAGCCTGCGCCAGAAGCCGGCCTCGTTCCACTCCTTCAGCGTCATTGTGAAGATCTCGGTCGTGTCGCGCGCATCGAGATTGCCCACATAGGCGTGGTGCAGGTTGTGATTGTACTGCATCACCCTGAACGGCGTGAAGGTGAAGGTGGAGAGCACAAGCCCCGCCCATTCGTTCAGCCTGCGCGAGGTGAAAAGCGACAGGTGCCCGCAATCGTGCTGCAGCACATAGAGCCGCACCCCGGCAAAGGCCATCACCACCAGCATCGGCACCGTGACCCACCAGTTGCCCCAATAGCGAATCGCCAGATAGAGGCTCAGGAAATAGACCGCGAAATTGGCGAAATAGCTCAGCGCGGCGAGCGCGTTGGACTTGCGACTGTAGGCCCGGGCGCTCTCGCGCAGGGAGGCAGCGTCAATCGCGACGTCGGACATGGCTTTCCCCGGCTTTTCTCAAATGTCTTTCGCCCGCATCCTATCATCCCGGCCGCGACTTGGGCAACGGGGCGTCTCGGCAAAGCGCGACCCCGCGCCGCCCGGCCAGGTCGGTGAAATACTGCCAGGCCACCCTTCCTGAGCGCGCGCCGCGCGTGGCGGCCCATTCGATTGCCTCGGCGCGCAGTTTTTCTTCCGATATTTGAATGCCGTAATAGTCGCAATAGGCGCGGATCATGGCCAGGTACTGGCCCTGATCGCAGGCATGGAAGCCGAGCCAGAGGCCGAAACGGTCCGACAGCGAGACCTTCTCCTCCACCGCCTCCGAAGGGTTGATCGCCGAGGAGCGCTCGTTTTCGATCATGTCGCGGGGCATCAGGTGGCGCCGGTTCGAGGTGGCGTAAAAGAGCACGTTTTCCGGCCGCCCGGCAATGCCGCCATCGAGCACCGCCTTCAGGCTCTTGTACTGCTCGTCGTCATGGCTGAAGCTGAGATCGTCGCAGAACAAGAGGAAGCGCTCCTCGCGCGCGCGAAGAAGCGCCAGCAGGCGGGTGATCGAAGAGAGGTCCTCGCGGGCCAGTTCGACCAGCTTGAGCGCCTGGCCGCGGCGCAGGACTTCGCCATGTACTGCCTTGACAAGGCTCGACTTTCCCATCCCGCGCGCGCCCCAGAGAAGGGCGTTGTTGGCCGGCAGGCCACGGGCGAAATGCAGCGTGTTCTCCAGCAGCGTGTCACGGGCGCGCTCCACTCCCTTGAGCAATTCGAGCGGCACCCGCGCCACCCTTTCCACCGGCTCCAGGAAATCCGGCGCGGCATGCCACAGGAAGGCATCGGCCCGGGCGAAATCCGGCGCCGCTCCCGGTGCCGGGCTCATGCGCTCCAGCGCCGCGGCGATCCGCTCAAGCGCCTGCCTCACCGGCCCCTCTCGACCATGCCCGGGTCGTCCTCCGGCCCGTCGCCTTCATCTCCTGCGCCGCTCCGCTCGCCCTTGTCGCTCCGCTCGCCCTCATCGTCCCGGTCGAACGTCTTCAGAAGCGGGTCATCCTCCTCCCCCTCCTCGTCATCCTCGAACCACACCCCCTCGGCGCGCAACGCCTCCTCGCGCTGCTTCTCGACCCGGGCGACCAGGAAGATGGAAATCTCGTAAAGCCCGTACACCACCGTGAACAGGATCAGCTGGGTGGTGACGTCCGGGGGCGTGACCAGCGCGGCCACCGTCAGGATGCCGACAACCGCATATTTGCGCGTGGAGCGCAGGCCGCGCGCCGAGGCGAGCCCGGCCTTGCCCAGCAGCGTCAGCAGCACCGGAAGCTGGAAGCACAGGCCGAAGGCGACGATCATCTTCAGCGTGATATCGAGGCTTTCGTTGACCTTGCCGGTAAAGACGATGTCGATCCCCGTATCCACCGCCTCCGGATCCGGCCCCTCGCCCGTGCCGGAGAGCAGCGCCGCCACATAGGAAGGCAGATCGGCAAAGCCCAGGAAGAAGGTCATCGCCAGCGGCACCACGACGAATTGCGCGAATCCCGCCCCCAGCAGGAACAGAAACGGCGAAGCGATCAGAAAGGGCAGGAAGGCTTCCTTTTCGTTGCGATAAAGCCCCGGCGCCACGAATCGCCACAGCTGGAAGGCGATCACCGGAAACGAGAGCGCCAGCCCCCCCACCATGGAAATGCGGATCAGGGTAAAGAAGTACTCCTGCGGGGCGGTGTAGATCATCACCGGATTCGGGTCGCCCAGCTGGCGCATGGTGTTTTCGATCGGCACCAGCAGGAAGTCGAGGATGCTGGAGCCGAAGGTGAAGCAGATCACCATGCCGGCGACGAATGCCAGCACCGAGCGGATCAGCCGGGTGCGCAGTTCCGCGAGATGCTCGATCAGCGGGGCGGAGCTGTCGTCGATTCGTCGGGATTGCTCATGCGCTGCTCTTCTCGCTGCTCTCGGGCTCCTGCGAAGTCGCGGCCCCGCCAGCCCCGCCAGCGCCGCCGCCGCCGCCAGGCGCCGCGGCAGGCTGCGCGGCCTTCCCGGCCGCCCCCCTGCCGGCGCTGTCGAGCACCTCCTTGCCATGCTGCGCCGCCGGATGCGCGCTCGGGTCCCATTTCTCGAACTTGTCGGCGGCGTCCTTGAGCGCATCGAGCCCCATCGACTTGGGATCGGTTGCCTTCCTGAGGTCGCGCGCCACATCCTTCACGCCGGTTTCATCCGCCGCCTCGTTCATGGCCCGGGTGAATTCGCGCCCCAGCGCGCGCGCCCGGGCGGTGAAGCGGCCCAGGGTGCGAAACAGGGCGGGCAGGTCCTTTGGCCCCACCACGATCAGCGCCACGATGCCGATCAGCAAAAGCTCGGTCATGCCGATGTCAAACATGGGCGGACCCCTCCTTCAAGGCCCCGGAAGCCGGAAGCCGCAAACCGGACGGAAGCCTCAGGCCTCTTCCTTTTCGCCCTTGGGGGTGACGTCCTTGGCCGTTTCGGCGGCCTGGTCCTCGATCTCCCTGTTGCCCTCGGCGATGCCTTTCTTGAACGAGGTGATGCCCTTGCCCACCTCGCCCATCAGCGACGAAATCTTGCCGCGGCCAAACAGCACCAGCACCACAACCGCGATCAGCAGAAGGCCGGGAAGGCCGATATTGTTGAGCATGTTTCTCTCCCTATCCGGGCGAAACCGAATTCGCCCTCCTTTCTCATTACCCGTATGTATGACCTTGCGCAGGAAGATCAAAGCCCCAAATGCGGCAAATCCCGCCGCACCGGCCCGAATTGCCGCCCGAATTGCCGCCCGAATGCCCGCCGAACAGCCCGGCGCGCAGCAGAGCGCATACGGGGCCAGGCCCCCGGCGGAGGCGGGTAGCGGCGGCACTGCGCGCCCCGTCTCCGCGCCCGGCGTCCCGCGCCCGACTTCCGCGCTCAGTCGGCGAAGATGAAGCAGCGCTGGCGCGGCCAGGCGATCCACATCGCCGTGCCCTCGGCGGGCAGAAAGACCGAAGGCACGCTGGCCCGCAGCCGGCCGCCGTAATCCATGCGGAACTCGACCAGGCTTTCCTTGCCGATGAAGCGCGCCCGCTCCACCACCCCGCGCACCCAGCTGCCATGTTCCAGCGTCGGCGCCGGGCCCTTGCCGGCGCGGTCGAAGTCGATCTTCAGATGCTGGGGCCGGATGACGATGCGCACCCGGGTCCCGTCCGCATGGCCCGGCGTCAGGAACTGCCCGAACGGCGTATCCGTCAGCGCCCCCTTCACAATACCGCCTATCTCGTTCACATCGGAGAAGAATGCCGCCGCCTGCGCATCCGCGGGTGCATTGTAGATATTGTAGGGCGCGCCCTTCTGCACGATCCGGCCCGCGCGCATCAGCGCGATCTCGTCGGCCATGCGCATGGCCTCCTCGGGCTCGTGGGTGACCAGCAGCACGGCGGCGTTTTCCTCCTTGAGCAGGGCCAGGGTCTGGTCGCGGATATCGTCGCGCAGGCGGTTGTCGAGACCGGAAAAGGGCTCGTCCATCAGCATGATGCGCGGACGCGGCGCCAGCGCGCGCGCCAGCGCCACCCGCTGCTGCTCGCCGCCCGAAAGCTCGTGCGGCCAGGCATCCGCATGGCGCGCAAGCCCCACCTTTTCGAGCAGCTCCGCGACCCGCGCCCGCTTCTCCTCCCGCGAGCCGCCGAGGCCGAAGGCCACGTTCTGCGCCACGCTCAGATGGGCAAACAGCGCGAAATCCTGAAACATCAGCCCCACCGAGCGCCGCTCCGGCGGCACCCGGAACACCGTGTCGCAGATCAGCTTGCCGTCGATGAAGATTTCGCCGCTGTCCTGCATCTCGACCCCGGCGATGATGCGCAGGGTGGTGGACTTGCCGCAGCCCGACGGGCCCAGCAGGCAGGTCACCTGCCCCGGCATCACCCGGAGCGACACGTCATCGACCACCTCCCGCCCGCCATAGGCCTTGCGGATATTCCTGATCTCCAGCCTCGGTTCTTCGCCCTGCGCCACGCCGCCTCCAATCCCGATCAAAACCATCGGACATCCCCGCCATAGCAACCGCCCCGCCCCGCCGCAAGGCCGCGCCGCGCCGCAGCGGGTGTCCGCCATTTCCGATCAATCCCGATCGCGCCCCTTCTGGACCTATAAAGCAGCCCCATCTGGCCCTATCCGCCGCCCCCGCCCTGCCCATACAAAAGCCGAAACCACAGGAGATGCGCCATGAAAATGACCACCGAGGAAGCCTTTATCAAGACCATGCAGATGCACGGGATCGAGCATGTATTTGGTATTATCGGCTCGGCCTTCATGCCGATTTCCGACCTGTTTCCCAAGGCCGGGATCACCTTCTGGGACTGCGCGCACGAGGGCTCGGGCGGCTTCATGGCCGACGGCTTCACCCGCGCCTCCGGCAGGATGTGCATGATGATCGCCCAGAACGGGCCGGGCATCACCAATTTCGTCACCGCCGTCAAGACCGCCTACTGGAACCACACGCCGCTTCTGCTGATCACGCCCCAGGCCGCCAACAGGACCATGGGCCAGGGCGGCTTTCAGGAGGTCGAGCAGATGCGCGCATTTGCCGACATGGTGGCCTATCAGGAAGAGTTGCGCGACCCTGCCCGCGTGGCCGAGGTGCTCAACCGGGTGATCATGGAGGCCCGGCGCGCCAGCGCGCCCGCGCAGATGAACATCCCGCGCGACATGTGGACGCGGGTGATCGACATCGAGCTTCCGCAGGTGATCGACATCCCCCGTCCGGCCCCGGACCCGGCCGCGCTCGATGCCGCCGCCGCCCTGCTGGCCGGCGCGAAAAACCCGGTCATCATCAACGGCGCCGGCGTGGTGCTCTCGGGCGCCATCGACGCCAGCGTGGACCTGGCCGAGCGCCTCACCGCCCCGGTCTGCTGCGGCTACCAGCACAATGACGCCTTCCCGGCGGGCCACCCGCTGCATGCGGGTCCGCTGGGCTATAACGGCTCCAAGGCCGCCATGCGCCTGATCGCCGGGGCCGACGTGGTGCTGGCGCTGGGCACGCGGCTCAACCCCTTCTCGACCCTGCCCGCCTACGGGATCGACTACTGGCCGCGCAGCGCAAAGCTCATCCAGGTCGAGATCAAGCCCGAGCGGATCGGCCTGACCAAGCCGGTGGACGTGGCCATCGTGGGCGATGCGCGCGCCGTGGCCGAGGGGCTGCTTGAGCGCCTGCCCGAGGGCTCCGGCAACCCCGCGCGCATGGCCGAAATCGCGCAAGCCAAGAGCGCCTGGGCGCAGGAGCTTTCCTCGATGGACCACGAGGAGGACGACCCCGGCACCACCTGGAACGCCCGCGCGCGCGCCGCCAGGCCCGACTGGATGAGCCCGCGCATGGCCTGGCGGGCGATCATGCAGGCGCTGCCCGAAGATGCGATCATCTCGTCGGATATCGGCAACAACTGCGCCATCGGCAATGCCTATCCGAGCTTTTCGGGCGGGCGCAAATACCTCTCGCCCGGCCTGTTCGGCCCCTGCGGCTATGGCCTGCCCAGCGTGATCGGCGCCAAGATCGCCTGCCCGGATCAGGTGGTGGTGGGCTTTTCGGGCGACGGCGCCTTCGGCATCGCGGTGACGGAACTCACTGCCATCGGGCGCGAGGAATGGCCCGCGATTACCCAGGTCGTGTTTCGCAATTACCAATGGGGCGCGGAGAAGCGCAATTCGACGCTGTGGTATGACGACAATTTCGTCGGCACGGAACTCAACGAACAGGTGTCTTACGCCGGCATCGCCCGGGCCTGCGGGCTCAGGGGCGTGGTGGCGCGCAGCATGGACGAACTCACCGCCGCGCTCGATCAGGCAATTCGCGACCAGAAGGCCGGCACCACCACCCTGATCGAAGCGATGATCAACCAGGAGCTTGGCGAGCCTTTCCGCCGCGACGCCATGACCGCCCCGGTCGAAGTCGCCGGCATCGACCCCGCCGACATGCGCCCGCAGAAGGGGGCCTGACATGGGGGCCGTTGCCGGCGGCCCGGTCCTCGTGCTCAATGCCGGATCGTCCTCGCTGAAATACGCGGTGTTCGACGCGGAGTCGGGGGGCGGGGCGGAAGAGGCCGCAGGCGAGGAGATCGCCCGCGGTCTGGTCGAGATCGGCCCCGAAGGCGCGGCGGACCATGCGGCGGCGCTGGACGCGGTGCTTGCGCGCATGGCCGATGCCGGCCTGCCGCCCGCGCGCCTCGCCGCGGCCGGGCACCGGGTGGTGCATGGCGGCACGCGCCTCACCGCGCCCACCCGCATCA
>JALWJU010000261.1 GCA_026997055.1 Paracoccaceae bacterium
GCTCCCGAGCGCTTGCCGGGACGCGGTGTGCCGGTATAGGGCTCGGTGGCATTGGTGAAGCTGAGCTCCGCCCCGGTACGCTCCAGAAGCGTCTTGGCGATGAACAGGCCCAGCCCCATCCCCTCGTATTCCGGCCGGCTCGCATCCCTGCGCCCCTGGCGACGCTTGCCGACAAAGGGCTCGCCGATATCGCCGATCACATTGGGCGAATATCCGGGCCCGTCATCGGTGATCCGCACCGTGATCGTCCGCTCGCTCCAGCACAGATCGACCCAGACGCTGGTAGTGGCGAAATCCACCGCATTCTGAATCAGGTTGCGCAGGCCGTGCACGATCTCGGGGTGGCGCAGGATCACCGGCTGGTCGGCAAGGCGCTTCTGCGGGTCTCCCGGTCCGATATGCACCTGCCTGCCGCGATCCATATGCGGCTCGGCGGCCTCCTCCACCACCGAGGAGAGCGGTGCCTGGCGCAGCATCATGTCGTCCTTGCCGGTCTTGCCCATGGAGCGCAGGATGTCGCGGCAGCGATCGGCCTGATCGCGAATCAGCACCGCGTCTTCCCTCTGATCGGGGCAGGCGCCGAGATCGTCGATCATCTCGCTGGCCACCAGCTTGATCGTCGCCAGCGGCGTGCCCAGTTCATGGGCCGCCGCCGCCACCACGCCCGACAGGTCGGTGAGCTTCTGCTCGCGTGCCAGCGCCATCTGCGTCGCCAGCAGGGCCTGCGACATCGAGCGCATCTCGGTCGTGATCCGATGCGCGTAGAAGCCGAGAAAGACGATGGTGATCAGGATCGCCCCCCAAAAGCCGAAGGTGAATATCTCCGGTATCGTCACCTCGGCTCCGCTGCTGTCCAGCAGCGGCCGGTGCCAGATCGCCACGGCGGTGGTCGAGGCAAAGGCGACGATGGCCACCATGACCGTCGCCCGCAGGCCGAGCGCGGTGGCGGCCACGGTGACCGGCGCCACGATCAGCACCGCAAACGGGTTGTTCAGCCCGCCCGAGAGATACAGCAGCGCCGCCAGCTGTACCGTGTCGAAGGCCAGCATGGCCGTCACCTCCGCCTCGCTCAGGCGCTTGTTGTGCGGATAGACGAAGAGAAACACCACATTGGCCAGCACCGAAAGCCCGATCACCGCCGCAAAGGGGCCCGCCTCCAGTCTGAGCTCGAACAGATGCCGCGCCGCCAGCACCGCCACCACCTGCCCCAGGATCGCCACCCAGCGCAGCACAAGCAGCGTGTGCAGGCGCACCCGGCTGTCGGGCTGGTTCTGAAAAAAGCCTCTCTCCGGCCCGGCCATGTCTTTCCCCATGTGGCAATCTCGCCTATTGTAGTTTGTCCCGTACCGGAGGATCAATGGCGAGCGGACAGGCCGGAACAGGCAGCCAGACGGAACCGGACGAACGAAACGGAAGGAGAAACGGAATGCTCAGGCTCTGGACATTGCTGGTGGCGCTCACCCTGGCCGGCATCGGCGGGGTCGTCTGGTACATGAACCGTTCCGACTGCAACATCTCCCTGGACAAGAACGCCGCCGTGAATATCGGCGGCCCCCTCAGCCTGATCGACGAGACCGGCAGAGCGGTGACCGATGCCGACATGTTCACCAGACCCACCCTGCTTTACTTCGGCTATACCTTCTGCCCCGATGTCTGCCCGCTCGACAACGCCCGCAACGCCGAGGCTCTCGATATCCTGCTGGAGCAGGGCTACGATGCGCAGATGGCCATGATCACCATCGACCCCGAGCGCGACACGCCCGAAGTCATGGCCGAATTCACCGACTACCTGCACGAGCGCATGACCGGCTATACCGGCACCCCCGCGCAGATCAAGGCCGCCAGCCAGGCCTACAAGACCTATTACGCCAAAGAGCCCGACGGCGACCCCGAATATTACCTCATGGACCACACCACCTTCACCTACCTGGTGCTGCCCGACCGGGGCTTCGTCGAATTCTTCCGCCGCGACGAAACGCCCGAAGAAATGGCCAGACGCGCCGCCTGCTACATCGAGGCCGCCGGCCGGGGATGACAGGGACGAGCACTCGGGCGGCAACCGGGAAGGCGAGAGCGACAGGGATAATTTCCCTCCGCCCCGTCGTGACAAATTGACCATGCCGTCTTCTGCGCCTAAATTGAGCAGGCCTTGAACATCCGGAGGGCCGCGCGTGTCGGAACAGAAACTCGAACCCATCGGCGAAGACCCTTCGCTCCTGCTGGTCGATGACGACGAACCGTTTCTGCGCCGCCTGGCGCGGGCCATGGAGAAACGCGGCTTCGAGGTCGAAACCGCCGCCTCGGTGGCCGCCGGCAAGGCCATCGCCACCGCCCGCCCGCCCGCCTATGCGGTGGTGGACCTGCGGCTGGAAGACGGCAACGGCCTCGACGTGGTCGAAGTCCTGCGCGAAAAGCGCCCCGACGCCCGCGTCGTGGTGCTGACCGGCTACGGCGCCATTGCCACCGCCGTCGCCGCGGTCAAGATCGGCGCCACCGACTACCTGTCCAAACCCGCCGACGCCAACGACATCACCAATGCACTGCTGACCCGCGAAGGCACCCTGCCGCCCCCGCCGGAAAACCCGATGAGCGCCGACCGGGTGCGCTGGGAACACATCCAGCGGGTCTATGAGCTGTGCGACCGCAATGTCAGCGAAACCGCCCGCCGGCTGAACATGCACCGGCGTACCCTGCAGCGCATCCTCGCCAAACGTTCGCCGCGATGAGGCCCACGGCCCTGGGCCTGGCGCTTGCCCTCTCGGCCTGCACCAATACCCTGAGCCCATCCGAACCGGCGCCGCGCCTCCTGCCCGATGCAAACGGCCTCGCCGTCGCCGGCACCGGGCTCAGGATCGACTTCGGCCGCTCCCCTGCCGGCGTGATCCCCCTGCTCGACAGAATCCTCGGCCCGCACCGGCCCCTGCCCCTGCGGAACTGCCCGTCCGGCGTGACGCAGAACCTGCAATGGGGCGACCTTGCCCTCACCTTCACTGCCGAACGCTTCGTCGGCTGGCGGGAAAACGGCAGAAGCGCCGGACAAGGCTGCCCCTCCTGACCACCCTTCACACTTCCGAAAATATCCTCGCCGAAGGCACGAAATCCCCGCCGCACCGTCTGCCCGCGACCGCCGGGGATGATTTGCTCTCGACGCCAGACCGCAGACGGGCCATCCTGCGCCGGGCCGAAAGGAGCAAACGGCCCGCTTCAGGAGTGCCGGCAGGGAGCGCCGGGAGCAGCGAAAGCGACGGAGCGGAAACGAAACCGGAGGGCAGAAGCAAGGGTCGCAACACGAAGGAGAGGTGCAGAACATCATGGAAAACAAGCTGCTGATCCTCGGCATGGGCTATACCGGGCGCGCGCTGGCGCAGGCGCTGGACACGACGCGATGGCAGGTAACGGGCACATCGCGCGAAGGCGGGCGGGATACGCTCCCCTGGCCGGGGACGGACCTGCGCGACGCCCTGCGGGAGGCGAGCCATCTCCTGGTGTCCATTGCACCGGACGAGGCCGGCGACCCGGTGCTGAACGGCTTGGGCGATGAAATCGCAGCCGCCGCGCCGGGGCTCCGCTGGGTCGGATACCTGTCCACGACCGCCGTTTACGGCGACCACGGCGGCGGCTGGGTGGATGAAGAAACGCCGCTTTCCCCGGCCACGCGGCGCGGAGAATTGCGGGTGGCGGCCGAAACGGCATGGCTGGCGCTGGCGGCGCGCTCGGGCCTGCCGCTGCACATCTTCCGCCTCGCCGGCATCTACGGCCCCGGGCGCGGCCCCTTTGCCAAGCTGCGCCGCGGCACGGCACGGCGGATCGTCAAGCCGGGGCAGGTGTTTTCGCGCATTCATGTGGAGGACATCGTGCAGGTGCTGCGCGCCTCCATGAGCGCGCCGAATCCCGGGCGCATCTACAATGTCTGCGACGACGAAGCCGCGCCCCCCGAAGACGTGCTGGCCCATGCCGCCGGGCTCCTGGGCCTGCCGGTGCCCCCTGCCGAGGACTATGCCAGCGCCGAGATGAGCCCGATGGCGCGCAGCTTCTATGCGGAGTCAAAGCGCGTGCGCAATGAACGGATCAAGCGCGAGCTCGGCGTTCGTCTGCTTTATCCCACCTACCGCGAGGGGCTGCGCGCCCTGCTGGCAGAGGAACGGGACCGGCAGGGGTGAGAGCGCCGGGCGGCTGCCGCCCATCACTCTCACGCCCTCCCCAAGCGGCGATTGGCCGGGGCAGACAGGCCCGTATCCGGCGCGCCCGTGCGGATCAGCCCGTGCGGATCAGGCGGGGGAGGAGCCTCCGCCTGCGGCATTGCCCAGCACGATGATGAGCAGGGCGACAAAGGTTGCCGGGATGATCCAGCCCTGCGACATGCCGCCCGAGGCGCTCTGGCTGATCACGGTCACGTCCATTTTCGGCGCGTCGGCGGAGCCGGCATTGGCCGATGTGGCGGCAAGCGCGATGGCTGCGGCGGCAAGTGCTTTTTTCATCTGGGTAGCCTTTCGGTTTATTTCGTTGCGAATGATACGAGTGCCTGCGACGACATGCAACACCACTTCCCCCGCTTACGCCCTGACGCACCGCATCGCGGCGAGTCCGGGCCGTGGCTCAGGAGAAGATGGCCAGCAGGATCAGCACGGTCAGGGACGGCACGATCCAGGAAACGCCCGTGGACGAGGCCGTATCTTCGACGATGACGACTTCATCGACGACCGGCGGGTTGTAGGAGCCGGCAAGG
>JALWJU010000262.1 GCA_026997055.1 Paracoccaceae bacterium
CGCGCCAGCGCCGTGGCCCGGGCCGGGTCCAGTACCGCGCGCACCAGCGCCAGATCCCGGCGCTCGAAGGCATCGTCCAGCCGGTCGAGATAGAGGTTGGACAAGAGCGGCGACAGCGGGCTGCCCTGCGCCAGGCCGCGCCCGGGGCTGCGCACCGTCTCGGCGTGATGTTCGAGCCAGAGGCCGACGATCTCCACCATCCCGGCCCGCCCCGGGCGGCCCTCCAGCGCACCCTCCAGCGCGCCCTCCAGCGCCGCCAGCAACCCGTCATGGGGGATGTTCTCGAAACAGCCGCGAATGTCGGCCTCCACCACATGCGCGAAGCCGCGCCGGCGCAGCGCCTCGATCACCCGCACCGCCTGCAGCACCGAGCGCCCGGGCCGGTAGCCGAAGGAATAGCGGTTGAACATGGGTTCCAGCACCGGGGTGAGCGCATTCGCCGCCGCCGTCTGGGCGATCCGGTCGATCACCGAGGGGATCGCCAGCGGCCGGGCGCCGCCCGAACGCTCGGGGATGTCAAGCACCCGCCCAGGATGTCGGCCGACAGCCGGGTGAGCGCATGGCGGGCGTTGCGAGCGAATTTGGAAAACTGGCCGAATAGTCATGAGCCGTCAATGGCTTGCCGAAAGGGGGTCAGAACGGCTCACCCGCTTGGAAGCGGATTGAGGCATATATGGTTCAGCTTCTGGCCAACGGCCTGTCAGAACGGCTCACCCGCCTGGATGCGGATTGAGCCCCGAACCCTCCCCGCGCATGGGGGAGGCTGGCTGGGGGCGAGATAGAGGGAGGGATGTGGCGGCGGCTCAGAGCGGTGGCAGGGGAATGGCTTCGTAGGCGCCGAAGCCCTGCGTGGTGCGGCCGCCGGCCTGCGCGTCGGCGCCCAGTTCCAGCAGGCGGGCCAGCGTTTCGCCCGGCGCCGGCAGGATCAGCCGCCCATATGTGCCCTGCACGATCTTCACATGGCCGTGGCGGCTCGAACGGGCGTGGATCGGCGGCGTTTGCCGTGCGCCCTCCCAGCCGGCCAGCGCGCCGATGCGCGCCGCTTCGCCTTTCAGCCTGCCCCTGTCGAGTTCGAGCCTGTAGCCGTGCCAGCGCGCCAGCCCGGCGATCCGGTTTCCGAGAGAGGCGATCAGCGAAGCGGGTTCTGCATGGGCCTGCCTGCCGGCGCGCAGCGAAAGCGGCGTGTAGAAGGCCAGCAGCAGCGGCCGGTCGGCCGGCAGGCGAAGACCCGGGCCGGCCTGCATCGCGATTTCGCGGTCGGACACATCCAGCGGCACCCGCCGCCCGCCGCCTTTGCGCACAAGCCCGACGCGCAACCCGCGCACCAGCGCGTCGGCCACTTCCCCGGCCCACGAGGCGGCCATGCCGAACAGGGCGAGGCGGACCCTCAGATCGGCCCCCTCCGCCCGCAGCGCCGGCGCCCAGGGTTTGGGCAGTTCCAGCCCGGCGGTGAGTCTCCCCTGCGCCGCAAAGAGAATGTCGAGTGCGCAGGGAGTTGTCCAACTGCAGGGCCGCCCGTTGCGCGCCGCTTCCGATGCGCCGTGCTTCAATTGCTGGCCGAGCGCTCCCCGCACCCGACCGCCGAGTTGTGGCTGTCGAGCCAGGGCGCCGGCGCCACGGCACATGACCACGATGCGGGCGACCTGCCAGTTTTGGGCGAGGGTATCCAGATCGGCCGGCCGGTCCGATGCGGCCCGGGTCAGGCTGCGGACGGTGTTTTCCTTCATGTGCGATCCATATCAGCCGCTCATCCAATGCGTAAATGTGAGCGATGCAAATTGGTGTGAAATAGTGGACCTGTCGCGGAATTGTTCCGCCCCTTTGGCCTGTTATTCTGCCACGAAGGAGAGACATCATGGCACCGGCCCCCCTGGATTTCGCGCAGAGGCTGTGCGTTTGGCCCTTGCGAGCGGTTCGAGCCGCCGGCAGGTGGCTGCCGATCTTGGCATCGGCATTCAGAGTTCTTCGCGCCACCCGGCCCGAAACCGTGCAAACCATCGTTGGTATGCTGCTCCAGGAAATGAAAATGTACCGGAGGCAAGGCGGCAGTCGGCTGGACAGAACGCGGATCGCGATGTCTCCAAGCTCGGAGAGATTTATGGAAACGACGGCGTGTTTGCCAAGGGAGGCGACCGGGAAGAAATGGCGGGAGAGATCAGAAAGCCGGCCCGCCGATTGCGTGGGGGGCGATTGTAGCGAAAAGTTTGCAAAGTCGTTTGCCGTTGTTTATGGAATGACTTAATATCAATGACTTAGTACTTCCGGCCGTGGGGCGAATTGCCGGGCAAGCGATCAACGCATATTTCCGACGACATGTTGTTAAACAAACACATTTTCCAGATATGGAAAGTTCGCCACCCACGCCGGAATGTTGCCCGACAATTTGTTCCGCATCAAAAGATGAAAGGACAGGCTTGCCTTTTGCGCTGGCGCGCGGTGAGATCGGGGCATGGAGCTGGTTTTCCTTCCCGAAAATGTGCAGGCGGTTGTCGCGCTGGGTGTGGTGGCGGGCATGTTCGTGCTGTTTCTGCGCGAGACCTATCCGGCCGAGGTGGTGGCGATCGGTGGCGCGGCGGCGATGCTGGTGCTCGGCATCCTGCCTTATGAGGAAGCCCTGCGGGTGCTGGCGAATCCCGCGCCCTGGACCATCGCGGCGATGTTCATCGTCATGGGGGCGCTGGTGCGCACCGGGGCGCTGGCGTGGTTCACGCAATTTGCCGAAAAGCGCGCCGAGAAGCGCCCGGGGCTGGCGATCGGGGCGCTCATGGCCTTTGTGGTGGTGGCCTCGGCCTTTGTCTCCAACACGCCGGTGGTGGTGGTGATGATCCCGGTTTTCGTGCAACTGGCGCGCAAGCTGGGGATGGCGGCATCGAAGCTGCTGATCCCGCTGAGCTACGGCGCGATTCTCGGCGGCACCCTGACCCTGATCGGCACTTCCACCAATCTTCTGGTGGACGGGGTGGCACGGGAGAGCGGGCTGGCGCCCTTCACGATTTTCGAGGTGACGCCGCTGGGTATCCTGCTGGTGGGCTGGGGGATGGCCTATCTCTACTTCGTTGCCCCCCGCCTGTTGCCGGAGCGCGAAAGCCTGGCCGATTTGCTGGGAAACCGCGGCTCCAAGCGGTTCTTCACCGAAGTGGTGGTGCCCGAGGGCAGCGCCCTGATCGGTCAGAAGGCGGATGCGGTGGCGCTTTTCCGGCGCGGGGGCGTGCGGCTGGTGGATGTGGTGCGCCGCGACCGGAGCCTGCGCGCGGCCCTGGGCGAGGTGGTGCTGGAAGCGGGCGACCGGGTAGTGCTGCGCACGCGCGTGGAAGAGCTGATGAGCCTGGCCGAGGAAGGTACGCTGAGGCCGGTGAACAAGGTAGGCTCGGTCGAGACCAGTACCGTCGAAGTGCTGGTGACGCCGGGCTGCCGCATGGTCGGGCGTACGCTGGGGCAGCTGGGGCTCAGGCGGCGCTACGGGGTCTATCCGCTGGCGGTGCATCGCAGAGACCAGAACCTGGCCGAGCAGATCGAGAATCTGGTGATCCGGGTGGGCGACACGCTGCTGCTGGAAGGCGCCGGCGAGGACATTGCCCGGCTGGCATCCGACATGGACATGGTGGAGGTGGGGCGCCCCTCGGCGCGCGGCTTTCGCCGCCGCCATGCGCCGGTGGCCATTGCCTCGCTGGTGGGGATCGTGGCGCTGGCCGGGCTGGGCCTGGCGCCGATCCTGGCGCTGGCCGTGGTGGCGGTGGCGCTGGTACTGCTGAGCCGGGCGATCGATGCGGACGAGGCGTTTTCCTTCGTTGACGGACGGCTGCTGGCGCTGATCTTCGCCATGCTGGCGATCGGCGCGGCGCTGGAAAATTCGGGGGCGGTGCGGATGATCGCCGAAGCGCTGGCGCCGTGGCTTCAGCGCCTGCCGCCATTCCTCATCGTCTGGGCGGTCTATCTGCTGACCAGCGTGCTGACCGAACTGGTCTCGAACAACGCGGTCGCCGTGGTGGTGACGCCGATCGCCATCGGGCTGGCCGGAGCGCTGGGGATCGAGGCGCGCCCGCTGGTAGTGGCGGTAATGGTGGCCGCGAGCGCCTCGTTTGCCACCCCGATCGGCTACCAGACCAACATGCTGGTCTACGGGCCCGGCGGCTACCGCTTCTCCGATTTCCTGCGCGTGGGGATCCCGCTCAATCTCAGCATCGGCCTGCTGGCCAGCCTGCTCATTCCGCTGTTCTGGCCGCTGTGAGGGCGCGTGCGGTGCCGGATCACTTCAGCAGATCGGCATGAGCCGCACGCAGCACGTTCTTCTGAACCTTGCCCATGGCATTGCGCGGCAACTCGTCCACGAACACCACCCGCTTCGGCTGCTTGAAGCGCGCAAGCCGCCCGGCGAGCCCCGCGAGCACGCCCGCCTCCTCCATGGGCGCGCGGGCCACCACCACCGCCACGACCCCCTCGCCCAGATCCGCATGGGGCACGCCGATCACCGCGCTTTCCACCACGCCGGGGAGCGCGTCGATCGCCTCTTCCACCTCCTTCGGATAGACATTGAGCCCGCCCGAGATGATCAGATCCTTGCCGCGCCCGACGATGGTCACATAGCCGTCCGCATCGACAAAGCCCAGATCGCCGGTGATGAAGAACCCGTCCGGGCGCATCTCCTCGGCAGTCTTCTCCGGCATCTGCCAATAGCCGGAAAAGAGGTTTGGCCCGCGCACCTCCAGCG
>JALWJU010000263.1 GCA_026997055.1 Paracoccaceae bacterium
CTGGCCGCCATTGCGGGTCAGCGCGGTGGAAATCTCGCCCTCGTCCATGCGGGCAAGCTCCAGCGAGATATCCGTGGGCAGGGCGGCGGCGGGGCTGGTGGTGATGGCGAGCGCCTCGTCGGGCAGCCCCCCGGTCGCGGCATGAAGGTCTTCGCAGCGGTCGGTTTCGGCGTCGAGGCGGGCGGCGAAGGCGAGGTTCTCGGCGCTGCGCCCGCCGGGCAGCAGGAGGGTTGCGTATTCGATCTGCCGGTTCGCCGTGGTGGCGCGGGGGATCTGCTTGCGGTCGCGCAGCAGAAACAGCGCGATCCGGTCGCCGGCGTCGATCGGCGGGGTCACGTCGCCCGGCTCCATGGAGCGCAGCATCCGCGCCAGCGCCGGGGGCAGGCTGGAAAGCGCGCGCCAGTCCACCTCGCCGCCCTGGCGCCGGCTGGGGGCGATGGAATATTGCCGCGCCGCGTCGGCGAAGTCCTCGACCGACTCGATCTGGCGCAGCACCTTCGCCCGCTCGCGCGAGGCGCGCTTGTTGGCCGGCGTGTCGGCGGGCAGCATGATCTCCGACAGCAGCACCCGGATGCCGGGCTCGGGGGTGGCATTGGCAATGGCATTGTCGATGCGGACTTCCGAAAGGCTCAGCCCCGGAGCGAAGCGCTCGCGCACCACCTTGCGCCAGATCAGCCCGTTGGCGACGAAGTCGCGGAAGGTCTCGGCGGCGACCCCGCCCTGGCCGAGCGCGGCGACGAACTGCTCGGCGGTCAGGTTGGCGCGGGAGGCGAATTCCTCCATGCCGGCGAGGATTTCCTCCTCGGTCAGGCTCAGGCCCATCTGCCGGGCCACCTGCGCCTGCAGGCGCTCGCTGATCAGCTGGTCCAGCGCCAGCTTGCGGATGTCGCCGGGGGCTCTGAGCAGGGTGAGGAAGGCCACCCGCTGGGAAAGCTCGTAGCGGGTGATCACGCTGTCATTGACCCGCGCCACGGGGGCGAACAGGTTTTGCGCCGCGGCCGGGGCGGGGGCGGCGAAGGGGGTGAGCAGGGCGGCGAGGGCGAGCAGCAGGGCGGCGAGGGCGTGGTGGGCGAGCAGGGCGCGGCGGGGAGTGCCCCGGGAGCGGTCGTGGCCGCGCGCGCTCGGTTTCATCGCCGGTTTCGCCCCCGTCTTGCGGTCCATGCCCTTGCCATTACCCATGGCCTTGCCTCTATCCGTGCCCATGCTCAGCCCCCAGCCTTCATGCCCCGTTCGTTATCGGCCAATGTCGCGCGTTTTGCCCCGGCCTTCAAGCGCCTTCGCGCGATCCGGGCGCCTGCGCGCGGCTTTCGGCGCGACTTTCGGCTTGCCGCGGGCAGCCGGCGGTCGCGCGCCTCAGCCCGAGCAGCCGCTGGCACGGCGGGCGCGTGAGGTGCCGAAGCCCGCCAGTTCCACCGAGAAGCCCACATCGGTCGAAGGCGTGACGCTGCCCGAAGAGGCGTAGTTGCGCGTGAGCGAAAGGTCCACCGACAGGCATTCGGTCCGGAACTCGATCCCGAGATCGGCCCGGGTCGGCTGGCCGGCGAAGGCATCGTAGCGCGCCCCGAAGCGCGCTGCCCAGCCGTCGCTGATCTGGTAACGGCTGGAAAAGTTCCATTCGTTCAGCGGGTCGGGCCGGCTCTCCAGCGGATCGGCGATCAGCCAGGTCTGCCCGGCGCTGAGCTGGAGCCGCTCGCCCTGCCAGCCGATCATGGTTTCGGCCCGGGTCAGGGAGAAATCGTCGGCAATCAGCGCGCGCCCCTGGGCAAACAGTCGCTCGCCCCAGCTGACCTGCCCGGCAAGGAGCCAGTCCGAGCTCATCCCGTCGAGGCCCGAGGCGGCGGAGAACTGCCCCGGGTCGGCCTGGCGCAGCACCTTGCCCCCGGCGAGCGTGAAGGAGAGCCCGCCGGGCTGGATCCGGCTCCAGGTCAGGCCGATATTGGCCCTGAGGCCGCGCTCCACCGCGTCCTGGCCGGGAAAGCGCGACAGGGCGAAGAGGTTCGAGGGGTCGAATTCGACCATCACGCTGTCGTCATTGGGCGCGTCCGGCCCCCGCTGGCCGCTCCAGGCCAGCTGCACCACGGGTTCGAGCACTTCGCTGGCCCCGCTCGCGGTGCTGCGCGCCATCGGCAGCGCGAGGCCCAGGGCGAGGCCCCCGGTGGTGCGGCTCTGCACCGTGGCGTAGCGCGAATCGTCGCCGATGACGAAGCCGTCGGCCGCGAGCGCGGCTTCGGCGCTGGCCACCAGCCCCGCCGGCAGGATCCAGTCGCGCCGCCAGGACAGCGCCGCGCCGCTGCGCGCCAGGTCGCGCCCGAGCATGTCCAGCGCGCTCTCGCGCACCAGCGCATCGCCCGACAGGCGCAGCACCACCTCGCCCCCCGGCCAGCCCGGATGCCAGCGCTGCTCGAACAGGAAGTCGCTCTGGGCAAAGGGCAGCTGGTCGGCAATCGGGATCTCGCTGGCGCGCAGGGTCTGCCAGTTGATCAGGTCGCCGTGGATATACTGGTCGCGCCGCACCCGGCTGATCTCGGCGATGTTCTGCAGCCGGTCCTGGCGCGACCAGCCGTAATCGGACAGATAGGCCGGGTCCGAGGCGCGGGTGATGTCGAGCGACAGGCCGAAGCCCAGCGGCAGGTCGAAATCGCCCCGCCCGGTCAGGTACCAGCGGCTGGTGCCGGGCAGCAGCGTGTCGCGTGAGACATTGGCATCGACCTCGAAGGAGCCGAAGCGCAGCGCCTGACGGTAGCGGGTTTCGAGGGTGGAGGTGACATTGGTCACGAAGGGGGCAAAGGTCAGGTCCGCGTGATCCCCCAGTCGCAGGAAGAAGGGGATGCGCGCCCCGGTGCCCAGCTGGCTGTTGAAGCGCAGCCTGGGCACCAGAAAGCCGGTGGCGCGCCGCACGCTGGGATCGGGCAGGCGCAGGCGCGGCAGGTAGAAGACCGGCACATCCGCAAACCGCAGCTGGGCGCCGAAGAAGTAGAGCTGGCGCCGCTCCTGGTCATGCACCACCCGGCGGGCGCGGATCTCCCAGAGCGGCACCGGCTTGTCGGCGCAGACCCGGCAGGAAGAGGCGATCGCCCGGGTCATCTGGGTGTAGCGCCCGCCGACGCGGTTGATCTCGGCGGCGGCGATCTGCAGCTGCTGGTCCAGCACCAGGCGCGCGCTTTCCAGCACGCCCTCGCGCAGGTCCGCCGAAAGCTCGGCCGCATCGGCGAGGAAGACGGTGCCGTTTTCGTCGGTGAGGCGGATCGGGCCGGCGATCTCGAGCCGCCCGGTGGCCGAATCGTAGCGCAGCCCGGCGGCGCTCAGCCTTGCGCCCCGGTAGAATATCTCGACATTGCCCCGGGCCACGATCGCGCGCCCCTCGAGCAGCACCTGATCGGCCACCAGCGAGGCCAGCCCGTCCGCGCCCTGCGTGACCGCCGGGGCCGGTGTCAGCGCCAGCGCCGCCGCGAAGGCGAGGGCGGCCAGCGCCCGGCGGGCGGGGCGGCGGCATCCGCGGCTCCGGCTCTCGCTCTGGCTGTTGCGGGGGCGGGGGCGTTGCATCGGCTTCTATCCGTCCTCCAGGTTCAGAATGATGCCCAGCGCCAGAAGGATTGCGGCGACAGGCGGCGTCCAGGCGGCGACCGGCACCGGGATCTGGCCATTTTCCCCCAGGATAGTCGCAAAATTGCGAATGAAATAGATGCCAAATCCGAACAGCAGCGCCAGCAGCGCCATCAGGCCGGTACGCCCAAGCCTTGTATGGCGCATGGTGAAGGCCGCGCCAAGCAGAACCATTGCCATCAGGAAAAGCGGCGAGGCAAGCTGGCTCTGGAGCCACACCCGGTGGCGGCGGGGCGAGAAGCCGGCCTGTTCGAGCTGGGCGATGAAATCGGGCAGGTCCCATATGGCGATCGCCGAAGGCTCGTCGAAGCTGCCCTGCAGCCGGTCGGGGGTGAGGGAGGAGGCGAGCCAGTAGCGCTTGTAGCGGGTGGCGCGCCGCTCCGGGTTGGTGAGGTCGCCGAGATCCCAGAGCTTGGCATCGCGCAGCGCCCAGCGGCCCTCTTCGAGGCGGGCTTCGGCGGCATTGATGCGCGCCTGCGGCACCCCTTCCGGGGAGAAGGAGAAGAAGGACACGTTGCCAAGGGTCAGCCCGTCGGGGCTGGTGCTCTCGGCGCGGATCACGGTCTGGCCGCTCCGGTCGCCCTGACGCAGCCAGATGCCCTCGCTGGAGACCGAAACCACCGAGACATCGCTCCCGGCCAGCCGGCTGGTCAGGCGCGCATGTTCGCGGGAGGTGGCGGCGACGATCGGATTGACCACCAGAAGGGCCAGCAGGCCGAGCAGGAACATCACCGCCGCCGGGGCCATCAGCGTGATCAGCGCCGGGCGGCCGGCGGCGCGGGTCACGACCATTTCGGAACTGCGCGACAGGGCGAGGAACATCAGCAGCGTCGCCAGGATCGTCACCAGCGGCAGGAGCTGGTACATGGCTCCCGGCAGCTTCAGCAGGGCCAGCTGGAGGATTCCGGCAAAGCCGATGCCGGCGCCGAACCTGCGTATGTTTTCCACCGCGTCGAGCAGCAGGTAGATGGCCGAGAGCGCCAGGAGGACGAACAGGAAGGCACGCAGGAAGCGGCGGGCGATATAGAGATGCAGGGTCATGGAGCGCCTCCGCCGGCCGGGGTCGCCGGGGTCGCCGGGGGCGTCG
>JALWJU010000264.1 GCA_026997055.1 Paracoccaceae bacterium
GCCGCTTTCATCTGACCGTGGACAAGGGCGACCCGCGCATGCTGGTCTCGCTGTGCCGCGACGGGATCCGCAAGACCGGCCCGACCACCTTCGAATGGCGGGCGCGAAACTGGCGCCCGGAGCGCGACCTGACGCTCTTGTTCGTTGCCCCGCCGGGGTGATACACGCGCCGTGAAGGTATCGCCAGGGCGCCGGGGCGGCGCCGCGAAAGGGCAATGAAAGCGGTGCAGGCAAAGCCCGTGAAAGGCGCAGGAAGAGGCGCAGGAAGAGGCAGGAGAAGAGAGGCACGCGACATGAGCGACATCCAGGACCACCCGCTGCGCTACGAACTGGCCAACGAACTGCACGCGCGCCCCTTTGCGCCGCTCAATGTGCCCTCGCAGGCCGCCTTCCTCGCGGTCAAGCAGCCCGGCAATGCCGCCGGGCGCGACCGGCAGGCGGATCTCGACCACCTGATCCGGCTGCTCGACCGCTACGGTGCGCCCCATCCCCGGCCCGGGGCCACGCATTACTTCGGCGAGATCGGCAAGCACCGGCTGAAATGGGAGTGCCATTCCGAATTCGTCACCTACACGATCTTTTCCGACGGGCTCGAAGCGCGCCCCTTCGACCCGGCGGCTTTCGACCTGTTTCCGCCCGACTGGCTGGCCGAAATGCCCGGAAAGCGCCTCACCTCGGCACTGATCCGCATCGAGCCGCGCCCGGAAAACGACGAGATCGTGGCCAGAAACAGCGCCTGGTTCGTGCCCGAAAGCCTGGTGGCGGTGGAGGTGCTGGACGGGGCGGCGGTGCTGGCTGGGGACTTTGGCATTGATGCCGGGGGGCATCTGCGATTTGCGCTGTTTGCCGGCGAGGGGATCAGCCCGCGCCGGGTGGGGCGGATCGTGCAGCGGATCTGCGAGATCGAGACCTACAAGACCATGGCCATGCTGGGGCTGATCGAGGCGCGCCGGATCTCCGGGCAGATGCGCGCGGTGGGGGATGCGCTGAGCGACCTGGTACGGGGGCTGTCGGGCTCGGCCTGCGAGGCGGAGGAGGACCTGGCCGAGCTTCTGGCGCTGAGCGCCGAACTCGAGGGGCTGACCGCGCGCACCTCGTTTCGCTTCGGGGCGACGCGGGCTTACGAAATGATCGTCCATGCGCGCATAAAGGTGCTGCGCGAGGAACGGTTCGACAACCGCCAGACCCTGGCCGAATTCATGATGCGCCGGTTCGATCCGGCCATGCGCACGGTGGAGGCGGCCGAAACCCGGCTCGAGCGCATGGCCACGCGCGCGGCGCGGGCCGGCAACCTCTTGCGCACGCGGGTGGATGTGGAACGCTCGGCGCAGAACCAGAAGCTGCTTGCAAGCATGGACCGGCGCGCCGATCTGCAACTGCGCCTGCAGGAGACGGTCGAGGGATTCTCGGTGGTGGCGATCAGCTATTACGCGCTGTCGCTGGTCTCCTACCTCGCTTATCCGCTGAGCGAACCCACCGGGCTCAGCAAGGGGCAGATCACCGCGCTTCTGGTGCTGCCGGTGGTGGCGGTGGTCTGGCTCATGGTGCGGCGTATCCGGAAACATGTGGTGAAGTAGGACACCGGCGCCGGGCCTTATGTCTCCCGATCCGCTGCGGCTGCCCGATCCGCTGCGGTTGCCCGCCGACCGACCTGCCGGGAAACATTTCGATAACTCGGCAGGTTACGGGGTCCGCTTCCTCCTCGCCATGAATGCCTCGAGCCGCTTCAGCCCCTCGGCGATCTCCTCGCTTGCGCGGGCATAGGAAAAGCGCAGCGTCCGATGCCCGCGCACAGGGTCGAAATCGAGCCCCGGCGTCACCGCCACCCCCGCCTCGCGCAGGATCTCGGCGGCGAATGCGCGGCTGTCCTCGGTATGGGCGCTGACATCGGCATAGATGTAGAACGCCCCGTCGGGCGGCGCGAAGGCGCCGAAGCCCGCGCGCGGCAGGCCTTCGAGCATCAGCCGGCGGTTCTCGGCGTAGGTCGCGCGCATCTCTTCACATTCGTCGCGCGCCCCGAGCGCGCCCAGCGCGGCGAGCTGGCTCACATGGGGCGCGCAGATGAACATGTTCTGCGCCAGCCGCTCGATCGTGCGCACATGGTCGGGCGGCACCACCATCCAGCCCACCCGCCAGCCGGTCATGGAAAAATACTTGGAAAAGGAATTGATCACATAGACATCGTCGCTGATCTCCAGCGCCGAGATGGCGCGCGCCTCGTAATGGAGCCCGTGATAGATCTCGTCGGAGATGAAGGCGGCGCCGCGCGCGCTGGCTGCGCCGATCAGCCGCTCCAGCGCGGGAAGGTCGAGCATGGTGCCGGTCGGATTGGCCGGCGAGGCGACGATCAGCCCGTCCAGCGCCTCGGGCAGGTCCTCGGGCGCCGGTTGCAGGCCGTTTTCGGCGCGTGCGGGGATGCTCACGGGCGCAAGCCCCAGCGCGGTCAGGATATGCCGGTAGGAGGGGTAGCCCGGTGCTGCCAGCCCCACCCGCGCGCCGCTGTCGAACAGCGCCGTGAAGGCCAGCACGAAGGCCCCCGACGAGCCCGCCGTGACCACCACCCGGGCCGGGTCCAGATCGAGATTGTACCAGTCCTTGTAAAGGCTTGCGATGCCCTCGCGCAGGGCCGGCAGGCCGAGGGCGACGGTATAGCCCAGCGCGTCCTGATCCAGCGCCCCGGACACCGCTTCGCGGGCCGCGCGCGGGGCCGGGGTCGAGGGCTGGCCCACCTCCATGTGGATGATGTGGCGCCCGGCCGCCTCTTCGCGCCGGGCGGCTTCCATCACGTCCATCACAATAAAGGGATCGACCGCGCTGCGCCTTGAAGTTTTCATGTCTCTCCTCCACTCTGGCCCAAGGGTCGTACCGGGGTCGCATCGAGCGCGCGCGGTGTCAATCCCGCAGTCCGGCGCTCCTGCCCGCCGCTTGCAGCGGGCCGGGGCCTGTGCGAAACCGGGCAAACGGCGCAGACGCGCGAAAGTCACCGCGGCCGCGGCCGCGCAGGAGGAGAAAACGATGATCAGACAGCTTTTTTCGGCGCTCGGCGCTGTGTTGGCCCTGACGCTGGCCCTGCTGGCCGGCCCGGCGGCGGCGCTCGACCTGAACGACATGAACGACGCCGAAAAAGAGGCCTTCGGCGCGGCGGTGCGCGCCTATCTGCTGGAAAACCCCGAAGTGCTGATGGAGGCGATCGCGGTGCTCGAGCAGCGCCAGGCCGAGGCCCAGGTGGCAAATGACGCCGAACTGATCGCGGTCAATGCCGAGGAGATCTTCAACGACGGCTATTCGGCGGTGCTGGGCAACCCGGAGGGCGATGTGACCATCGTCGAATTCCTCGACTATCGCTGCGGCTTCTGCAAGCGCGCCTTTCCCGAGGTCAAGGAACTGATCGAAAGCGACGGCAATATCCGCTTCATCGTCAAGGAATTCCCGATCCTGGGCGACGACAGCCTGCTGGCCTCGCGTTTTGCCATTTCCACCCTGATCCTCCATGGCGACGAGACCTATGGAAGGCTGCATGACGCGCTGATGGAAATGCGGGCCAATGTCTCCGAGGAATCGCTTGTCGCCGTCGCCGAGGGGCTGGGGCTCGACGGGCAGGCGATCATGGAAGGGATCGACAATCCGGTGATCAACCAGGTGATCGGCGCCAATCACGGCCTCGCCCGGCGCCTGCAGATCACCGGCACGCCGGGCTTCGTCATCGGCAACCAGATGCTGCGCGGCTATGTGCCGCTCGAGGGGATGCGCCAGGTGGTCGAGGAAGTGCGCGCGGCGGCCGAGGATGGCTGAAGGCGGGCAATGCGGCTCTGGCTGACGCTACTGGCGGCTCTGGCGGTGGCGACGGTGCTGGCCGCCGGGGCCGGGGTGCGCGCGCAGGGGGCGCGAGAGGGGCTGAGTGCGCTGGCGCGCCTCGGCCCGGACGGGGTGCGGCTCTCGCCGAGCCGGGACGGGCTGGCGCTGGCGATAGAGCTGAGCCGACCCGTGCCCTGGAGGGTCTTTGTCCTGGACGATCCGCGCCGGCTGGTGCTCGACTTCTCCGAACTGGACTGGACCGGCCTGGATGCGCCGGCCCTTGCGGCACGCTCCGATGCGATCCTGACCGCGCGCGCCGGGCTGTTGCGCCCGGGCTGGAGCCGGCTGGTGCTGGAATTGTCGGCGCCCTACGCGGTGCGGAGCGCGGCGATGGAGCGTGGCGCAGGAGATGCGGTCACGGTGCGCCTGCGGCTTGAGGAGACCAGCCCGGAAGATTTCGCCTCTGCGGCGGGAGCGCCTCCCAGTGTCCTGTTTTCCTTGCCGGACTTTCCGGAAAGTCCGGCGAATCCGCCTGCCCGCCAGCGCCAGACCGGCGACCGGCCGCTGGTGGTGGTGCTCGATCCGGGGCATGGGGGCATCGACCCGGGGGCGGAGCGCGAAGGGTTGCGCGAGGCCGATGTGGTGCTGCGGTTTGCCCGTGAGCTCAAGGAGCTGTTGCTGCGCAGCGGCGAGTTTCAGGTGGTGCTGACGCGCGAGGGGGATGTGTTCGTGCCGCTGGAGACGCGACTGACGCTGGCGCGGCGCGCGGGCGCCGACGTGTTCATCTCGCTGCATGCCGATGCGCTGGGCACCGGGCACGCCAGCGGGGCGGCGGTCTATACGCTTTCCGAAGAGGCCAGCGACCTGGCCAGCGAGAAAC
>JALWJU010000265.1 GCA_026997055.1 Paracoccaceae bacterium
CATCCGCGCCCCCATGGGCCGCGCCCGCCTTGAAGAGCTGGCGGCGGCCTTCCCCGACCACGCGGCGGGGCTGAACGAAGGAGAGAAAGATGGCTGATCTGGGCTCGATCGACGGTTTCACCGACCAGGTGGACGCGCTGGAAAGCGCGCTTGGCGGGGCCGCCGGCATGGTCGCCTCGCTGGGGGCGGAACTCAGGCAGATGCAGGCCACCATGGCCGATCTCGGCACGGACGTGAATGTGCTCAGCCGCGGCATTTCCAGCGGGTTGCGCAAGGCATTCGACGGGCTGGTCCTTGACGGGATGAAGCTCTCGGACGCGCTCAAGACCGTGGCCGAAAGCATGGTCAACGCCACCTACAACGCGGCGATCAAGCCGGTCACCGACCATTTCGGCGGCCTGCTCGGCAGCCTTGTGGGCGGGCTGATCAGCGGCACCAGCGCCTTTGCCAAGGGCGCAGCCTTCAGCCAGGGCCGGGTGATGCCCTTTGCCAAGGGCGGCGTGGTCAGCCAGGCCACGCATTTTCCCATGCAGGGCGGCATGGGGCTGATGGGCGAGGCCGGGCCGGAGGCGATCATGCCGCTCAGGCGCGGCGCCGACGGCAGGCTCGGCGTCGCGGCAAGCGGCGCCGGGCGGCCGATCAACATCACCATGAATATCACCACCCCCGACATCCAGGGCTTCGAGCGCAGCCAGAGCCAGATCGCCGCGCAGATGGCGCGCGCGCTGGCGCGTGGCCAGCGGCTTCGCTGAGGAGGGCAAGTACATGAATTTCCACGAAGAACGCTTCCCGCCGAACCTTTCCTTCGGCTCCATCGGCGGCCCCGAGCGGCGCACCGAGATCGTCACGCTCGCCAATGGTTTCGAAGAGCGCAACACCCCCTGGGCGCACTCGCGCCGGCGCTACGATGCCGGCGTGGGCATGCGCAGCCTCGACGATGTGGAAACCCTGATCGCCTTTTTCGAGGCAAGGCGCGGCCAGCTTTACGGCTTCCGCTGGAAGGACTGGTCGGACTACAAGTCCTGCCTGCCCAACGACACCCCCGCCTATACCGATCAGGTGATCGGCATCGGCGACGGGGTAAAGACGAACTGGCAGCTGACCAAGACCTATGCTTCGGGCGGGCACGAATATGTGCGCCCGATCACCAAGCCGGTGGCGGGCACGGTCCGGGTCGGGATCGGCGGCGACGAGCAGCAGGAGGCGGTGCATTACCAGGTGGATCTGACCACGGGCATCGTCACCTTCGCAACGCCGCCGGATATCGGCGCCGAGATCACCGCCGGCTTCGAATTCGACGTGCCGGTGCGCTTCGATACCGACCGGATCCAGACTTCGGTCGCTTCCTTCAAGGCGGGCGACGTGCCCAGCGTGCCGGTGGTGGAGGTGCGGGTCTGATGGCGCTCGATCCCGATTTCCAGGCCCATGTGGAGGCTGGCCTCACCACCATCGCCCGCTGCTGGGCGCTCACCCGCGCCGACGGCACGCGGCTGGGCTTTACCGACCATGACCGCGACCTCGCCTTCGACGGCCTCACCTTCAAGGCCGATACCGGCCTGACCGCGCGCGCGCTGATGCAGACGACCGGGCTTTCGGTCGATAACAGCGAGGCGGTGGGCGCGCTCTCGGATGCCTCGATCACCGAGGCAGACATCCGCGCCGGGCGCTATGATGGCGCGCAGGTCGAGGCCTGGCTTGTCAACTGGGCCGATGTCAGTCAGCGGATGATGCAGTTTCGCGGCAGGCTGGGCGAGCTCAGCCGCGCCGAGGGCGGCTTTCGCGCCGAGCTTCTGGGGCTCGCCGAGGCGCTCAATCAGCCCCAGGGGCTCGTCTATCAGCGCCAGTGCGGCGCGGTGCTGGGCGATGCGCGCTGCCGGGTCGATCTGAGCGTGCCGGGCTATGTGGAAGAGCGCCCGGCCGAAGGGGTCGAGGAGGGCGTGCGCTTCACCTTCGCCGATTTCACGGGCTTCGATGACCGCTGGTTCGAGCGCGGCCGGCTCGAGGTGCTGAGCGGCGCGGCGGCCGGGCTCGGCGGCGAGATCAAGAACGACCGGCTCAGCGGCAGCGGCCGCGAGATCGAGCTCTGGGCCGCGATCCGCGCCGAGATCCTGCCCGGCGACATGCTGCGCCTGACTGCCGGTTGCGACAAGCAGGCGCCGACCTGTCGCTTGAAATTCGACAATTTCGTCAATTTCCGCGGCTTTCCCGACATACCCGGCGAGGATTTCCTCATGTCCACCCCGGTCAATGCCGCGAGCAATGACGGCGGCCCCGCCGTGGCGCCGCTTCTGGGGCCGGGAGAGGCCTGATGGACGCGCGGGCAGAGGAGATCGTGCGCCGGGCGCGCGCCTGGATCGGCACGCCCTACCGGCACCAGGCGAGCCTGCGCGGAGCGGGGGCCGATTGCCTCGGTCTCGTGCGCGGGATCTGGCGCGAGATGCTGGGCGAAGAGCCTGTCGAGGTGCCGCCCTATACGCGCGACTGGAGCGAGCCCGCGCGCGAGGAAGTGCTGTGGCGCGCGGCCCGGCGCTACCTCGACGAAAAGCCCGTCGGCGCCCGCGCGCCGGGCGATGTGGTGCTGTTTCGCATGCGGGCGGGCGCGGTGGCCAAGCATCTGGGCATCCTCGCCCGCCCGGCCCCGGCCGAAACCTTCATCCATGCCTATAGCGGGCACGGGGTGCTGGAAAGCGCGCTTTCCGCCCCCTGGGCGCGCAGGATCGTGGCGTGTTTTGCCTTTCCGGAAAGGGAATTCTGATGGCGACAATCGTATTGGCAGCGGCAGGCGCCGCCATTGGCGGCTCGATCGGCGGCGGCGTGCTGGGGCTCTCCTCGGTGCTGATCGGCCGCGCGGTGGGGGCGACGCTGGGGCGCGCGATCGACGAGCGCCTGCTGGGCGCGGGCGCCGAGCCCGTGGAGCATGGCCGGGTGGACCGATTCCGCCTCGTGGGCGCGAGCGAAGGCGCGCCGGTGGCGCAGGTCCATGGGCGGATGCGGCTCGCGGGGCAGGTGATCTGGGCCACGCGCTTCGAGGAAGTGCGCAGCGAGAGCGGCGGCGGCAAGGGGCTGTCGGCGGGGCCGGCGACGACCGAGTTTTCCTACAGGGTGTCGCTCGCCATTGCGCTTTGCGAGGGCGAGATCACCCGGATCGGGCGCGTCTGGGCCGACGGGGTGGAGATCGCCCCCGATGACCTCAACATGCGCGTCTATACCGGCTCCGAGACCCAGCTGCCGGACCCCAAGATCGAGGCCGTGAACGGCACCGGCAAGGCGCCGGCCTATCGCGGCATCGCCTATGTGGTGCTCGAGGATCTCGACGTGACCCGCTTCGGCAACCGCATCCCGCTGTTCAATTTCGAGGTGATCCGCCCCGAGCAGCCCGATGCGCCGGCCGAAGTGGCGCGTGGCACCAGGGCGGTGGCGCTGATCCCGGGCTCTGGCGAATATGCGCTCGCCACGACCCCAGTCTATATCAACAGCGCGCCCGGGGTGGTGAGTGCTTCGAACATGAACACGCCCTCGGGCAAGAGCGACTTTGCCACCTCGCTCGAAATGCTCGACGGCGAGCTTCCCAATTGCGGCGCGGTCTCGCTGGTCGTGTCGTGGTTCGGCGACGATCTGCGCTGCGGCTCGGCCCGGATCATGCCCAAGGTCGAGCAGAGCGCCAATGACGCCGAGGCCATGCCCTGGACCGTCTCGGGGATCGACCGCGCGGGGGCCGCCGAGGTGCCGCAGGTGGCGGGGCGGCCCGTCTATGGCGGCACGCCCACGGATCAGTCGGTGAAGGAGGCCATCGCGGCGCTCAAGGGCGCGGGCAAGGCGGTGACCTTCTACCCCTTCATCCTGATGGACCAGCTCGAGGGCAACACGCTGCCCGATCCTTACGACGCCGGCAATCCCGGCCAGCCGGCGCTGCCCTGGCGCGGGCGCATCACGCTGAGCCTCGCGCCGGGCCAGCCGGGCAGCCCCGACCAGACGGCCACGGCACAAGCGGAGGTGGCGGCCTTTTTCGGGGCCGCCAGCCCCGGCGATTTCACCGTCACCGCCGACGGGGTGGATTATACCGGCCCGGCCGAATTCTCCTACCGGCGGATGATCCTGCATTATGCGCATCTGTGCCAGTCGGCGGGGGGGGTGGATGCCTTTCTGATCGGCTCGGAGCTGCGCGGGCTCACCTGGATTCGCGGCGCCAGCGGCAATTTCCCCGCCGTGGAGGCGCTGATCCAGCTTGCCGCCGATGTGCGCGCTATCCTCGGACCCTCGGTCAAGATCGGCTACGCGGCGGACTGGAGCGAATATTTCGGCTTCCAGCCCCCCGAGGCGAGCGGCGACATCCTCTATCACCTCGATCCGCTCTGGGCCGATTCCAACATTGATTTCATTGGCATAGACAATTACATGCCGCTTTCCGACTGGCGCGAGGGTGAGGACCATCTCGACGCGCAAAAGTGGGATTCTATCTACAATCTCGACTACCTCAAGTCGGGTATCATGGGCGGCGAGGGCTATGACTGGTATTATCATGCGCCGGAGGCCGAGGCGGTGCAGCTGCGCACCCCGATCACCGATGACGCTTATGGCGAACCCTGGGTGTGGCGCTACAAGGATCTGAAGAACTGGTGGACGCGCACCCATCACGAGCGCATCGGCGGCGTGC
>JALWJU010000266.1 GCA_026997055.1 Paracoccaceae bacterium
CCCGCCACCACGATCAGCGGCATCAGCACATAGCCAGGCGCGTCCACCGCGCCCGCGCCCACTGCAACTGCGGCCATGGCGCCCAGGTAAAGCTGCCCCTCGGCGCCGATATTCCACAGCCGCGCGCGAAAGGCGAGCGCGGCCGCCAGCCCGGTGAAGATCAGCGGCGTGGCCCGGGTCAGCATCTCGGAAACGGCGAAGAGCGAACCGAACACGCCGCGCGCCATCTCCGCATAGGCCCGCCCCACCGGCGCCCCGGCCAGGGCCAGCGGGATTGCCGCCAGCGCCAGCGCCACCAGCGCCGAAAGCACCGGCACCCCCAGTCTCAGCGCCCGCCCGGGGGCCTCGCGCGGCTCGATCCGGATCATGCCACCTCTCCCGCCATCATCAGCCCGATCGCCTCGCGGTCGCGCCGCACAGCCTCGTGCAACTGCCCGTCGTGAATGACGAAGACCCGGTCGGCAAGGCTCAGGATCTCGTCCAGGTCCTCGCTGATCAGCAGCACGCCGGCACCGCGCGCGCGCGCTTCCAGCAGGCGCCGGGCCACCTCGGCCGCCGCTCCCATGTCCAGCCCGCGGGTGGGCTGGTTGGCCAGGATCACGGCGGGCTCCTGTTCGAAGACGCGGGCCAGGATCAGCTTCTGGATATTGCCGCCGGACAGAAGCCGGGCCGGCGCCTCCACGCCCGGGCCGCGCACGTCATGGTCGCGCGCCAGCCTTTCGGCATGTGCCCGGATCGCGGCCTTCTGCAGCAGACCGCGCCGGGCCACGTCGGGCGCGTCGAGGCGCTCGATCACCATGTTCTCGGCCACGCTCATGGCGCCGACGATACCGTCGCGGTGGCGGTCCTCGGGGACGCGCCCGATGCCGGCGCGGATCATCGCCAGGGGCTCGATCCGGGCAAGCGGCCTGCCCTGCACGCGGACCTGCCCGGCACCGGGGCGCACCAGCCCGGAAATCACCTGCGCCAGCGCGCTCTGGCCATTGCCCGACACCCCGGCGATACCGACGATCTCGCCCGCCCGCAGGGTCAGGGACAGGCCGTCAAGGCTGTCGCGCGCCGAGCGGCCCGTCACCGAAATGCCGTCGAGCTCCAGTACCGGGTCGCCGGGCTCAAGGGCCTTGCGGCTGGCAGCCGGCGTCTCGGCGCCCACCATCATGCGCGCGATGATGCGTTCATCGGCCTCGGCGGTGGCGATCTCGCCGATCTTCCTGCCGTGGCGCAGGACCGCGATGCGGTCGGAAAACGCCAGCACCTCGCGCAGCTTGTGGGAAATGAAGATCACCGACAGCCCGTCGCGGGTCATCGCCCGGATATTGTCAAACAGCGCATCCGCCTCCTGCGGGGTCAGTACCGCAGTCGGCTCGTCGAGCACCAGGATGCGCACGTCGCGGTAGAGCGCCTTGAGGATCTCCACGCGCTGGCGCTCGCCCACCGACAGCCGACCCACCGGCACGTCGAGCGGTGCCGCCAGCCCCGAACGGGCCATGATCGCGCGCACCTTCTCTCGCGCACGCGCGCTGTGGCGGCGCAGCGCGCGCAGCGGCTCGGCGCCCAGCAGGATATTGTCGAGCGCATCGAGGTTCTCGGCCAGGGTGAAATGCTGGTGCACCATGCCGATACCGGCGGCGAGCGCGGCCTGCGGATGGCCCGGCGGCAGCGGGCGCAGCACCCCGTCCGGCCCGGCCACCTCGACATGGCCCGCATCCGGCAGGTAATGGCCGAACAGCATGTTCATCAGCGTGGTCTTGCCGGCGCCGTTCTCGCCCAGCAGCGCCAGCACCTCGCCGCGATGCAGCTCCAGATCGACCGCATCGCAGGCCAGCACCGGGCCGAAGCGCCGGGTCAGCCCGTCGAGCCTGAGAACCGTATCGTCTGCCGTCATCGAAATGGCGGGCCGGAACGAATACCGCCCCGGCCCATCCCTTCATGTCACTTGTCGGAAACCGGACGGGCGTCGTTCACGTTGACGCGGAAAAGCCCGTCGAGGATTTCCTGTTCGCGCGCGCGCACCCGCTCGAGCACGTCGGCGGGCACCAGGTTCTCGTCCACCACGATCGAGCCGCCGCCATAGGCCATGAAGGAATACTGCCCGTAATCGGCGGCCTCCCAGTTGCCCGCGGCCACATTGGCAATGGCGCGGTCGATGGTCGGCTCCATGTGCCACAGCGCCGAGGCCAGGATGGTGTTAGGATAATCGGCGGAAGTGTCGATGACATTGCCGATGGCCTTGATGCCGCGCTCCACGGCGGCATCGGCCACGCCGAAGCGCTCCGCATACATGATGTCAGCGCCGGCATCCATCATCGCGAAGGCGCTTTCCTTGGCCTTGGGCGGGTCATACCAGCTGTCGATGAAGTTCACCAGGAATTTCACCTCCGGGTTCACTTCGCGCGCCCCGTCCATGAAGGCATTCATCAGCCGGTTCACCTCGGGGATGGCATAGCCGCCGACCATGCCGATCACGTTCGATTCGGTCATGGCGCCGGCGATCATGCCGGTGAGATAGCTGGGCTCGTGGATCCAGTTGTCAAACACGGCGAAATTCGGCGCCACCGGCCCGAAGGACGAGCCCATGAGGAAGGCGGTGTCCGGATAGTCCCTGGCCACCTTGCGCGCGGCGCGCTCCAGGCCGAAGACCTCGCCCACGATCAGCTGCTGGCCGGCCTCGGCATATTCGCGCATGACGCGCTCGTAGTCGGTATTGGCGACGTTTTCCGACCAGACATATTCGATGTCGCCCCGCGCCTCGGCGGCCTTGAGCGCCTTGTGGATGCGGCTGATCCACTGCTGCTCGACCGGCAGCGTATAGATCGCCGCCACCCTGACCGCCTCGGCCGCCGCGATTCCGGCCGATGCCATGAGCCCCAGCCCGGCGGCAAGGGCCAGTACCAGCCGGCGTGAAAACATTCCTGTGTTCTTCATGTTCAACCCCCCTTTTCGTGATGCTTCCAGTCTCCGTATTTTTACCACCCGGTCAATCTTTATGTTTGCCCAGGCGGCCGTTTTCCGCGATTCGGACGAAACAGCCGCAAATTTCAGCGCTCCGCGCGGCAAAACGCCCAGAACGAGGCACCTTGCGCGCGCGCATCGCCCTGCCGGAAAGCGCGCATGGCACGGCATGTGGCCGGCATGTGGCCGGAACCCGCGGCGACTGCCGGCAGCATTGCGCCTACCATCGCGCTCCGGCATATTGTAACAGGGCTTCATGGCCTTCCTCCCGATCCTCCTGCTTCTCGCCGCGCTTGCACCGGGGATCTGGTACTGGCGCAGGCGCCGCGCCTTTGCCAGGCTGTTTTCCATGCCGCTGTCGCAGCGCCAGCGCGCGATCGTCGCCCGGCAGGTTCCGCTTGTGCGGAAGCTTCCGGGCGAGTTGCGCGACCGGCTGGAGGGCAGGATCAATGCCTTCCTGCACCAGGTCAGGTTCATCGGCTGCGACGGGCTCGAAGTGGACGAGGAAATGGAGCTGTCGATCGCCGCGCAGGCCTGCCTGCTCGTGGTCAACAGCGACGCCTGGTACAGGGATCTGCGGACGATCCTGATTTATCCGGGACCCTTCAGATCCCGACAGCAGGAATACGATGGCTATGTCGTGACCGAACGCAGCACCGTGCGCACCGGAGAAAGCTGGGCGCGCGGGCCGGTCGTGCTCTCCTGGGCGCACAGCCGGCAGGGCGCCCTCGAGGAGACAGACGGGCACAATGTGGTGCTGCACGAATTTGCCCACCAGTTCGACGAACTGACCGGCCATGCCGATGGCATCCCGCTTCTGGGCAAGGATCAGAGCCTCGCCGAATGGGCGCAGGTATTCGGCGAGGCCTATCGGCGCCTTGTTCACAAGGTCGAACGCGGCGGGGAGACCGTCATCGACCCATATGGCGCCGAAGGGCCGGAGGAGTTCTTTGCCGTGTCCGTCGAGATGTTCTTCGAGCGCCCCGAAGAGCTCAGGGCCGATGAGCCCGGCGTCTATGCGGAATTGTCCAAACTGTTCCGGCTCGATCCGGCAAGCTGGCGCTGAAGATGCGCCCTCCGCCGCTCTTCAGCCGCATTTCGAATGGCCGCAGGAGGCGCAGGTCATGCAGCCTTCGACCATGCGCATGTCGTACAGGCCGCAGGCGGGGCAGGCGGGCCCGCGCGGCGCCTCGCCGGTCGCCCCCAGCGCCACCACCTCGGCCCTGGGGTCGCTCTTCAGCCCCATCCCCTCGCCCGAGAGGAAGCCGATCGCCACCATGTGCTGCTCGAGCACCCCGCCGATCGCAGCCAGGATCGAGGGCACGTATTTGCCCTCCATCCAGGCCCCGCCGCGCGGGTCGAACACCGCCTTGAGCTCCTCGACCACAAACGACACGTCGCCGCCGCGCCGGAACACCGCGCTGATCATCCGCGTGAGCGCCACGGTCCAGGCGAAATGCTCCATGTTCTTCGAGTTGATGAACACTTCGAACGGCCGCCGGTGACCGTTCACCACCAGGTCGTTGACGGTGATGTAGATCGCGTGTTCGCTTCCCGGCCATTTGAGCTTGTAGGTCTGCCCCTCCAGCGCGCGGGGGCGGTCCAGGGGCTCGCTCATGTAGATCACGTCGGCGCCGCTGTCGGCCTCGGGGGCGGACTCGCTCTCCTCGCTCACGCTCAGCA
>JALWJU010000267.1 GCA_026997055.1 Paracoccaceae bacterium
GCCGCACCCATGCCCCCCGCGGCGATGCCGATCGCGCCGCCCCCACCCGCTCCCGCAGCCGGCGGCCCCGCGCTCCTGACCACCCGCGCGCCGATGCCCCCGGCCGGCCCGACCATCGCCGATGCGCCACGCCTCGCACAGCCCGACACCGAAGAATTCGCCAACGAAGACGCCAACCCGCTCAAGGTCACCGCCGAAGCGCCGGTCTCGACCTTTTCGGTCGATGTGGACACGGCCAGCTGGTCGGTGATCCGCTCTTCGCTCATGGCCGGCTTCCTGCCGCCGAAGGAAGCGGTGCGCATCGAGGAGATGGTGAATTACTTCCCCTATGCCTACCCGGCGCCCGAGGCGGGCAGCGCGCATCCCTTCCGCCCCACCGTCACCGTCATGGGCACGCCGTGGAACCCCGACACCGAACTGGTCCATATCGCGCTTCAGGGCAGGATGCCGGCGCTCGAGGCGCGCCCGCCGCTCAACCTCGTGTTCCTGATCGACACGTCCGGCTCCATGGACAGCCCCGACAAGCTGGGCCTGCTCAAGCAGAGCTTCCGGCTGATGCTGAGCCAGCTTCGCCCCGAGGACGAAGTGGCCATCGTCACCTATGCGGGCAGCGCCGGCGAGGTGCTGGCGCCGACGCCCGCGGGCGAGCGTTCGACCATCCTCGCCGCGCTGGAGCGGCTCGAGGCGGGCGGCTCCACCGCGGGCCAGGCGGGCCTGCAGCAGGCCTACGAGGTGGCCGAGCGCATGAGCGCCGAGGGCGAGGTGAGCCGGGTGCTGCTGGCCACCGACGGGGATTTCAATGTCGGCCTCTCGGACCCCGAGGCGCTCACCGACTACATCGCCGACAAGCGCGAAAGCGGCGTCTATCTGAGCGTGCTGGGCTTTGGCCGGGGCAATCTCGACGACGCCACCATGCAGGCGCTGGCCCAGAACGGCAACGGCCAGGCGGCCTATATCGACACCCTGTCGGAGGCGCAAAAAGTGCTGGTGGACCAGCTGACAGGGGCGCTTTTCCCGATTGCAAATGACGTAAAGGTGCAAGTCGAGTTCAACCCGGCCCGGATCGCCGAATACCGCCTGATCGGCTACGAGACCCGGGCGCTTGCGCGCGAGGACTTCAACAACGACAAGGTGGACGCCGGCGAGATCGGCGCCGGCCACCAGGTGACGGCGCTCTACGAGGTGACGCCGGTGGGCTCGCCGGCGGTGCTGACCGACGCGCTGCGCTACCAGGCGCCGCCCGAGGGGTCCGACAGCGGCGAACTCGGCTTCCTCAAGCTGCGCTACAAGCTGCCGGGCGAGGATAGCTCCAGGCTCATCACCCAGCCGATCCTGCCCGGGATGGGCGAGGCGGGCGACGACCAGCTCTTTGCCGCCGCCATCGCCGGCTTCGGCCAGCTTCTGCGCGGCGACGACAAGTATCTCGCCGGCTGGAGCTTCGCCGACGCGATCCGGCTCGCCAATGCGCACAAGGGCGAGGACGCCTATGGCTACCGCGCCGAGGCGGTGAAACTGATGCGCCTGGCCCAGACGCTTTCGCAATAGGCCCGGGCAAGCGAGGGGAGCGCCTCTCCCGCCACCGCTCCCCGGGCGCCTCTGCCCGGCGGAGCATGCCTGTCCGCCTCCCCCGCGCGCCCTCAGCCCTGCCGGCGCGGGGTCAGGGCGATCGGCAGGCTACGCAGCACGAACATGAACATCGCCCCGGCCCACATATGCCCGGCGGCGGTGATCATCGCTTCACTCTCCCCCTGCCAGCCGGCCAGCACTCGCAGCGCCGCCCCCAGGTGCAAGAGCAGAAACAGCACCCAGTCATAAAGCGTGCCCCGGATCTCCCGCCCGGAATGGCCCAGCGTGGCACGCAGCATGACGATGACCGTCATCGAGCCCACCGCCCCGGCCCCCAGCGCGTGGCGCACCTGGCTGATACCGGCCAGATCGGTGAGGCTTGAAAGCGCCAGCAGGGCGGCGCCGATTACCAGCCACAGATAGGCCACATGCTGGGCCAGAAGCAGCGGCTCGCCCGCCACCCGCACCGCCTGCCAGCGCGCAAGCCGCACCGCCAGCGCCACCGCGGCCAGCGCCGCCAGCGCGCCGGTCAGGACCGAGGCGCCGCTCGCCGTCCAGACAAGCGCCACCGCCCCCGACAGGCCCAGCGCCGCCCTGTCCACCGCGCCGAAGGGCGCAGGCAGCACGCTCACGCCCCGCGCGGCAAGCCAGTTGCGGCTGAAGGCCGGCGTCACCCGCCCGCCGATCAGCGCCATCAGCACGAAGGCCACGGCAAAGCCCGCCGTCACCCCGGCATCGCTGTCGAAGAACAGCTGGGTGATTTGAGCGCCCCACAAGAGCGCCACCAGCGCCACCACCACGAAATTGCGCCGGTTGTTCGCGGCGAGGATGTCGCTTGCCACCTGCGCGCCCAGCGCCGGCAGGAACAGCACCGCGAGCCACGGCCCCGCGCCTTCGGGGGCAAGGAACATCCCCGCCCGCCCGGCCAGCCACAGCGCGAACAGGCCCGCAAGCGGCGCGCCCTTGAGCGGCGCACGGCCGGTCCAGTTCGGCACGGCCGTGAGCAGGAAGCCCGCAAGTGCTGCCGGCAGATAGCCGAACAGCATCTCGTGCATGTGCCAGGAAAGCGGGTCGTCCATCGCCTCGATCCGGCCGGCATACAGGACCAGCCAGAGCGGCACCGCAAGCCCGGCGAACAGGGCAGCGGCAGGGAAGAACAGACGCCAGGCGGCGGAGAAGAATATCATGGGCTCACCCATCCGATGACAAGGGGCACGGTCAGGATCGAAACGAGCGTCGAGACCAGGATCGCCGCCGACACCCGCTCGGGCACCACGTTGTAATGGGCCGCGAGCATATAGACATTTCCGGCTACCGGAAGCGAGGCCGCGGCCACGATCACCCCTGCGGCAAAGCGCTCCACCGGGAAGATGACAAAGGCCGCCAGCGCCACGGCCGCCGGATGCAGCGCCAGCTTGGCGAGGCTGAGCCACAGAGTCACCGCCGGGCGCGCCACCCGGCGCCCGGCCAGCGATGCGCCGATGGCAAACAGCGCCCCGGGCGTGGCCGCGCCCCCCAGCAGGGCAAGGAAGCTCTCCGCCGGTGCCGGCAGGACGAGGCCGGTCGCCGACCAGCCGAGCCCCGCCCCCATGGCCACGATCATCGGGTTCTTCAGCAGCCCCAACGCCACCGCGCCGAAGCTGCCCATGGACAGGCGCCCGTCGCGGCGGGCCGAGATCAGTACCGTCAGCAGGGTGGAGAAGACGATCAGGTCCACCGCCAGCACCAGCACCACCGGGCCGATGGCCGCTTCGCCCAGGATCAGCACCAGCATCGGAATGCCGAGAAAGCCGGTATTGCCGATCACCGCCACCTGGGCCTCCATCACCACCTGTTCGAACGGCAGGCGCCGCAGAAGCGCGACGGCGGTCGCGATCAGATAGACGGTCAGCGTGCCCCACAGATAGGCGCCTGCCAGGGTCCAGTCGAGCATTTCTCCCAGGGTCAGGCTGGCGGAGAAGCGAAACAGCATCGCCGAAAGCGCAAAGTAGAAGACGAACCGGGTCAGGCTGGCAGTGGCCTCTTCGGAAAAGAAGCGCACCCGCCCGGCCCAGAAGCCGAGGCCGATCAGGGCGAAAAAGGGCAGAGTCTTGAGAAATATCGCCTCCATGGCCTTCGCCTACCACGCGCAAGGGAGCAGGGAAAGCAAGAGGGCCTGCGATTTTTCGCAGAAAAATCGGGCCTCCGGCGGGAGTATTTGGAGAAAGATGAAAGGGGGCGGCTCGTTATCCGCCACCGATCAGCACACCGGCGGCAAAGACCAGCGCGCCGCCCAGCACCACCTGGAAGGTGGCGCGCAAAAACGGGGTCTGCATGTAGCGGTTCTGGATCCAGACAATGGCCCAGAGTTCGAAGAACACCACCGCGAAGGCGATCAGGGTCGCGGTCCAGAAATCGGCGATCAGGTAGGGAAGCGCGTGGCCCATGCCGCCCAGCGCGGTCATCAGCCCCGAGGCGATGCCGCGCTTGAGGGGCGAGCCGCGCCCGGAGAGCACGCCGTCGTCGCTGGCCGCTTCGGTGAAGCCCATGGAGATGCCGGCGCCGATGCTGGCGGCGGCGCCCACGAGGAAAGTGGTGTGGGTGTCCTGGGTGGCGAAGGCGGTGGCGAAGATCGGCGCCAGCGTCGAGACCGAGCCGTCCATCAGCCCGGCAAGCCCCGGCTGCACCCAGGTGAGCACGAACTGGCGGTGGGCGGCGAGGTCCTCTTCGCTGCGGGTTTCGGCGGGCAGGTGCTGCGCTTCCAGTTCCTCGGCCGCGTGCTGGTGGCGGGCTTCGGCGGCGGCGAGGTCGCCGAGCAGCTTGCGGGTGGCGGCGTCGGTGGTGCGGGCGGCGGCCTTGCGGTAGAAGGCCTCGGCCTGGGCTTCCATGGCGTGGGCCTCGCCGCGGATCGCCTCAAGGCTCAGGTTCTCGACCAGCCAGACCGGGCGGCGGGCATAGGCCCCGGCCACATGTTCGCGCCGGATGAGCGGGATCACCTCGCCGAAGCGTGCCTTGTAAAGCTCGATCAGCTGGCGGCGGTGGGAATCCTCTTCCTCGGCCATGCCGTCGAA
>JALWJU010000268.1 GCA_026997055.1 Paracoccaceae bacterium
GAGCGGGTGGCGTCCGCCTGCGCGGCGGGGGCGGAGCTGGTGATCCTGTCGGGAGCGGGAGAGGGACCGTCCGCCCCGGGCTGTCGGGTGATCGACAGCGCCTACCTGGCGCAAAGCGGGGCGCTGGCCTTTTACCCGGGATCGCCGGAGGAGGGCAGGCCGCAGGAAGTCCGGGCCCGCAGTCTCGCCGGGCAGCGCCCCTGGAACAGCCGGGACAGCCGGGACAGCCGCAGACGGGAGCCGTGACCCCGGCCCCGAATGCATCGCGGCGAGATGCACCGCGGCGAGCGCGGGAGCGATGGTCCCGGGCCTGCTCCCGCTCTCCCGCCCGCAGCGCAGCCCCGCAGCCCGGTATCGTGGGGTGCGTGCAACAGGCGGGGACAAATCCTCGCCCGCTCTTGTCCCGGTCGCATCTGCGCCCTACATCGGGCGGATGAAACGCTGGATCCCATTCGTGAAATCCGCCCCGCGCGTGTCGGTGATCCGCCTGTCGGGGGTGATCGCCACCGGGGCGCGCGGCCAGCTCAATGACGCAGGCCTCGCCCCCGTGATCGAAAAGGCATTCTCGAAGGGCAGGCCCGCCGCCGTGGCCCTGCTGATCAACTCGCCCGGCGGCAGCCCGGTGCAGTCGAGCCTGATCGCCGCGCGCATCCGCCGGCTGGCGGAGGAAAAGGCCATTCCGGTGCTCGCCTTTGTCGAGGATGTGGCGGCTTCGGGCGGCTACTGGCTGGCCTGTGCGGGCGACGAAATCTTCGTCGATGAAAGCTCGATTGTCGGCTCGATCGGGGTGATCTCGGCGGGCTTCGGCTTCCACGAATTCATCGCCCGCCACGGGATCGAGCGGCGCGTGCATACCGCCGGCAGGTCGAAAAGCTGGCTCGACCCGTTCCAGCCCGAGCGCGCGGAGGATGTGAAGCGGCTGAAGGCGCTGCAGGAGCAGGTGCACGAGAATTTCAAGGCCCATGTGCGCGCGCGCCGCGCGGGGCGGCTGGCCGAGGGGAAAGAGCTGTTTGACGGCAGCGTCTGGGTTGGCGCACAGGCGGTGGAAGTGGGACTTGCCGATGCTGTCGGCCATCTGGTGCCGGTGCTCAAGGCGCGCTTCGGCGACAAGGTGCAGATGCGCGTTTTCGGCCCCAAACGCGGGCTCCTTTCGCGCTTCGGCCTGCGCCTTGCCGATGACCTGATCGGCGCTCTCGAAGAGCGCGTCCGATATGCGAGGTTCGGCCTCTGATGATCGTCAAGGGCGCCTTCCTCCTGCTGGCCTTCATGGCGGTGCTGGCGATTTTCGGGCGCCTGCGCTATCCGGGCCGGCAGAGATTGCAAGCGATGAAATGCCCTCGCTGCGGGCGCTACCGGATCGGCAGGAGCGCCTGCGATTGCGGCGGCGGCGGCAGCAGCGGCAGGAGGGGATGAGCGTGGACCTGATACTGGCGATACTCGGGCTCGTGATCCTGCTGATGGCGGGCGATGCGCTGGTGCGGGGCGCGGTCAATACCTCGCTGCGCCTCGGGGTGCCGGCGCTGATCGTGTCGCTGACCATCGTCGCCTTCGGCACCTCGGCGCCGGAGCTTCTGATCTCGATCAGCGCGATCCTCGACGGGGTGCCGGGGCTGGCCATGGGCAATGTGGTCGGCTCCAACACTGCCAACATCCTGCTGGTACTGGGCCTGCCCGCGCTGCTGGCCGGACTCGATACCGGCACCTGCGAAACCCGGCGCAACTACATGTTCATGCTGGCGGCCAGCCTGCTGTTCATCGGGCTGGCCATGGGCGGGGTGATCGCCTGGCCCCAGGGGCTGGTGCTGCTGGGCGGGCTGGGGATGATGCTGGTCTCCGCCTTCCACGAGGCCCGGACGCACCGGCGCAGGGGGCGCGCGGCCGAAGCGGCCGAAGCCGCCGAAGCGGAGCAGGCGGACGGAGTGCCGGAAGAGGACCTGATCGAGGAGCTCGAAGGCGCCGACCCGGACATGCCCTGGTGGAAGATCCTCCTTTTCCTGGTGCTGGGCCTCGTCGGCCTGCCGCTGGGGGCGAACCTGCTGGTCGAGGCATCGACCAGCATCGCCCGCCATATGGGCATTTCCGAGACCGTCATCGGCCTGACCCTCGTGGCGCTCGGCACCTCGCTGCCGGAGCTTGCCACCACCGTCATGGCCGCCTATCGCCGGCAGGCCGAAGTGGCGCTGGGCAATGTCATCGGCTCCAACATGTTCAACCTGCTCGCCATCATCGGCATCTCCAGCCTGTTCGGGCCGATCCCGGTGGAGCCGGGCATCCTCTATTTCGACATCTGGGTGATGTTCGCCGCCTCGCTCATGCTGGCGCCCTTCGTGCTGTTCAGGTGGCATATGGGCCGGCTCTGGGGGGCGGCCTTCTGCCTGCTCTATGCGGGTTATATCTTCATGCTCCTGGGGGGCGGCTGATGCGGGCGCTGGTCACGGGAGCGGGGGGGCGGCTGGGTCAGGCCATGGCGCTTTCGCTGGCGGCGCGCGGCCATGACGTGGCGGTGCATTACGCCACCTCGCGCAAGGGCGCCGAGGAGACCCTCGCGGGGATCGAGGCCGCCGGCCGGCGCGGCGCGCTGCTCAAGGCCGACCTGCTCGACCACGCCGCGACCGAAGCCCTCGTCCCCGCCGCGGCCGAGGCGCTCGGCGGCCCGCTGGACCTGCTGATCAACAACGCCTCGATCTTCGAATACGACACCCTTGCCAGCGCCACGCCCGAAAGCTGGGAGCGCCATATCGGCTCCAACCTGCGCGCGCCCTTCTTCCTGACGCAAGCCTTTGCCGCTCAGGCGCCCGAGGCCGGCAGGGACGGCGCCGGCGAGCCGCTGGCCCGGGCGCAGGTGATCAACATGATCGACCAGCGCGTGCGCAAGCTCACCCCCGAATTCATGACCTACACGCTGGCCAAGATGGGCCTCTGGGCGCTCACCCGCACCGCCGCCCAGGCGCTCGCGCCCGATATCCGGGTCAATGCCATCGCCCCGGGCCCCACCCTGATCGGCGCGCGCCAGAGCCCCGAGCACTTCGCCCGTCAGCGCGCCGCCACCGTGCTCGGGCGCGGCGCGAACCCCCAAGACATCACCGCCGCGCTCGGCTACCTGCTCGACGCGCCGGCGGTGACCGGCCAGCTGATCGCGGTGGATGGCGGCCAGCACCTGGCCTGGCAGACGCCCGACGTGCTGGGGGTGGAATAGCGCTCCGACGCCACTTGTGCACCGGGGCGCGAAAAGGCACCGGGCCGGGCGCGGTCTGGCGCATCTGCGGCAAATTGACCGGGGAGAAAAAAATTATTCATTTTAAATCAATACTTTGTCAAAATCCCCGGTGCTTCAACAAGATGTGATAACCCTGCCGAAAACAAGCATTTTTTGCCAATCGGGTGATTTTGACCACAAATTTATCCACAGGCTGCCGGCGCGGTTTTTCCTTGCATCCTTTCGCGATAGATTGCAGCCAGAAAGAATCAGGCAGGCGGGGTAGAAAGCCGGTGAGCGAAGAGGACAAACCCGACATTTCCGCCACCGACCCCGCGCCCGCCACCGCCGATCCCGCGCCACCCACCGGCCATGCGGTGATCGCCGCCTACCTGCCCCGGCTCGACAATTCCCCCGGCGTCTACCGGATGCTCGATGCCCGCGGCCAGGTGCTCTATGTGGGCAAGGCCAGGGCGCTGAAAAAGCGCGTTTCCTCCTACGCGCGCCCCACCGGCCACAGCCCGCGCATCGCCCGGATGATCGGGCTGACCGCCAGCATGATGTTTCTCACCACCGAGACCGAGACCGAGGCGCTGCTCCTGGAGCAGAACCTGATCAAGCAGCTCAAGCCGCGCTTCAACGTGCTTCTGCGCGACGACAAGAGCTTTCCCAATATCCTGCTGACCACCGATCACCCCTTTCCGCAGATCCTCAAGCATCGCGGGGCGAAAAAGCGCAAGGGGCGCTATTTCGGCCCCTTTGCCAGCGCCGGCGCGGTCAACCGCACGCTGAACCAGCTGCAGAAGGTGTTTCTCTTGCGCGACTGTTCGGATGCGACCTTTGCCGGGCGCACCCGCCCCTGCCTGCAATACCAGATCAAGCGCTGCGCCGGCCCCTGCGTGGGCAGGATCTCGCAAGCCGATTACGCGGCGCTGGTGGCCGATGCGGAGCGCTTCCTCAAGGGGCGCTCGACCGAGGTGCAGGCGGCGCTTGCGCGCGAGATGGAGGCGGCGAGCGCGGCGCTCGAATTCGAGCGCGCAGCGGCCCTGCGCGACCGCATCCGCGCGCTGACCGAGGTGCAGCAGGTGCAGGGGGTGAACCCGCGCGCGACACCGGAGGCCGACGTGATCGCGCTCCACATGGAGGGCGGTCAGGCCTGCGTGCAGGTTTTCTTCATCCGCGCGCATCAGAACTGGGGCAACCGCGACTTCTACCCGCGCACGGGCTCTGGCGCCGGACCCGAGGAGGTGCTGGCGGGCTTCATCGGCCAGTTCTACGCCCGCCGGGAGCCTGCGCGCCTGCTGCTGCTGAGCCACCCGATCGAGGACGCGGCGCTGATGGAGCAGGCGCTCGGCCAGCGCGCCGGGCGACGGGTGCGCATCCTGGTGCCGCAGAAGGGC
>JALWJU010000269.1 GCA_026997055.1 Paracoccaceae bacterium
ATTCTTGAAGGAGTGTGAATGGAGATTCAACAACAGTGATCCATCAGCCCAGTTATCCCAGCTAAGACAATGGGTTAGGAAGTATCTAAACTAGTTATCTAGGACAGCCCCTTTATTCCGATCCCCCCCACTGGCCCCCCAGCGATAGTGTGGTCCGGGGGGGCAGCGCCCCCCGGCGAAACAGGAAGAAACGAAAAACGGCGGTGCCCGGGAGGGAGGCACCGCCGTTCCTGTCGCACCAAGCCCGGGAGGAGGAAAGGCCGGTGCATATGCCGCAACGTTCTGTCACGGTATGGTGCGGCGCGGGGCGGGAGGAGGAGGCCCCGCGCTGCTTTCGGGCGCTTCAGGGAGGAGGATGCGCCCGTGTCTGCTATCTGCGTCTGCTATCTGCCTCAGGCACCGTAGGCGGCCTTGTAGGCAGCGTCGAAAATGTCGCCCCGGCTCAGGCCCAGATCGGCCAGCATCCGCGAGTCCAGCGCTTCCAGTTCGCGCACGGTCTGGTTGAACATGCGGCGCTTCTCATAGGCCTCGCCGAGCGAGCGCAGCCCGGCGCCGATGCGGCTGATCAGGTTGGCTTCAAAGCCACGGATTTCACTTGCAAAGGTCATCTTGCTCTCCAGCGGTTGGGCGCGTCCTGCGGCCCGGTTGTCTCTTGTGGCGCTGTCGTCGGCCACGGGGGAGAGATAGGCTTTTGCTGCAAATGCACAATCCTGCTTTTGCGAAATGCCGCCATGCAGAAAATGCATAACGCGTGCTGACCTATTTTTGCCGCATTTCACTCTGCCCGACCACTCCCTGCTGCGGCGGAATGGCCGCAGGCGATGTTTCCCCTTGCCTTGGGAGGACGAGGCCCCACATATGCGCAAGACAGATGCAAGCGAGGGCCAGATGACACAGAGCAGAGAACCGGGCAAGGAAACGATCATGGCCGCCCTTTCCACCATCGCCCTGCCGGATGGCGGCGATCTGGCCTCGCGCGACATGATCCGCGCGCTCAAGGTGGAGGGGGGCAATGTCTCCTTCATCATCGAGGCCGAGAGCCCCGAGCAGGCGGCTGAGATGGAACCCCAGCGCAAGGCCGCCGAGGCGGCGGTGGCGGCGCTCGACGGGGTGGAGAGCGTGAGCGCGATACTCACCGCCCATGGCCCGGCGGCAAGGGCGCCCGAGCCGCCGCGCCTGCAGATCGGCGGCCATGCCACGCCCCAGGCCGGGCCGATGAAGCCCGCGGGCGTCAGGCGCGTGCTGGTGGTGGGCTCGGGCAAGGGCGGGGTCGGCAAATCCACCCTCAGCGCCAATCTCGCCGTGGCGCTGGCGCGCGCGGGGCGCAAGGTCGGCCTGCTCGATGCCGACATCCTCGGCCCCTCCCAGCCGCGCATGATGGGCGCCAGCCAGCGCCCGGTTTCGCATGACGGCAAGATCATGGAGCCGGTCGAGGCGCATGGGGTCAGGATGATCTCGATCGGCCTTCTGACCGATCCGAAACAGGCGGTGGTCTGGCGCGGCCCGATGCTCACCGGCACGCTCCAGCAGCTTCTGTTCAGCGTCAACTGGGGCGATCTCGACGCGCTGATCCTCGATCTGCCCCCGGGCACCGGCGACGTGCAGATCTCGCTCGCGCAGAAGCTCGAGATAGACGGCGCGCTGGTGGTCTCGACCCCGCAGGACGTGGCGCTTCTGGACGCGGTGAAGGCGATCGACATGTTCGAGAAGGTCGGCGTGCCGATCGTCGGGCTGGTCGAGAACATGGCCATGTATGTCTGCCCCAATTGCGGCCATGAGGACCATATCTTCGGCACCGGGGGCGTGCGCGCCGAGGCCGAGGCGCGCGGCCTGCCGTTCCTGGGCGAGATCCCGCTGGCGACCGAACTGCGCCTGGCCGGCGATGCAGGGGCGCCGGTCGCCACCGGCGGAGGGCCGCTGGCCGAGGCCTATATGCGCCTTGCGCGCGAACTGATCGCGCGCGGCGCCGCCTGAGCCGCCGCCCATTGGGCAAGCCCCCGGCGCCGGAGATTTCCGGCGCCTTTTTCATGCACCGGGGGCATATCGGGGGGCGTATCGGGCCGAAAATGGGAAATCATGGGACAGGCCGTGGGAATTCATGGGACGGAGATTTTGCCGAAATTTCCGGCGATTTGGGCAATTCCACCGGCTTTGCCACATTTCTGCCTTATTTCCTCCCGGCAAAAGTGGCGAATATGTCACAATCCCGTGGCCGGGTTCCTCTGTATTTTGCCATTTTTTTCACCACATCTAGTGGGGCAGGGGAGGCGCATTCGCTATATCTCGAAATAATTACCCCAAATCGAGCATTTTTACGTGTTTCTCCATGCGAAAGAGCGAGAAAAAATTTCCCCTCCCATCATTTCCCACTTGTTCCCATGCTTTCCCGTGTGTATCACTGAACCCACGAAAAGAGCGGGACGGCAAAAGAGGCACAAAGACCTCGAAGAGGCAGCAGAACCTCCATCTCCCAAGTCAGGTTTCATACAGGCGCCCGCCTTTTCGTGACAAGAGATCCGGCGCGCGGGCGAGCAGACATCCCCCCAGGTGGCGCGCGCAGCTGGACACCCCCGATACGGGGGCATGGGCGGCGGATTGATCGGTGGCAGCAGATCAATCCGCCGTTTCCATTTCTAGGCCTGGGGGGAGAGGCAGTCAAGGGGGCGCGAGGAGCGCAAGGTGGCACTCAAGTTCAGGGGCGAAAGCACCCACAAGGTGGACGCCAAGGGCAGGGTCTCGATCCCGGCCTCGTTTCGCCGTGTGCTTGAGCAGGGCGACCCCGATTGGGACAAGGGGCTGAACCCGAACCTGGTCATCGTCTATGGCGGCCGCCGGCGCAAGTTTCTCGAATGCTACACGATCGAGGCCATGGAGGAGGTGGAAGCGCTGATTGCCACGCTGCGGCGCGGCACGCCGAAGCGCAGGCTCCTCGAACGCGTGATCAGCGGTCAGTCCTTTGCGACCAGCGTGGACGAGACCGGCCGCCTGGTGCTGCCGGCCCGGCTGCGTGAGAGGATCGGGCTGGAGCGGGAGGCCTTCTTCCTCGGCACCAACGACACTTTCCAGATCTGGAACCCGAAAACCTACGAAGAAGACAACGCCCGCCTCTATGAAATGCTTGAGGAACAGCCCGAGAAATTTCTCGAGGACGATCCCGACGATCCCGAGGAATTCGACGAGCTTTCGCTGCTGCCGGACCCGATGGAGCTGCGCGAGCGGGGCGGGCGGGGCTTTGACATGCTCTCGGACCTGGCGCGCGACCCGGAAGGGCCGGGAAAAGGGCGGCGGTGATGAGCGAACTGGCGCAGAAATCCGCCTCGGCCGCGCCGCATGTCCCGGTCCTGCTGGCGCCGCTTCTGGAGGCGGTGGCCCCGGTCGAGGGCCTCTGGCTCGACGGCACTTTCGGCGCCGGCGGCTATGCGCGCGCCCTGCTGGAGGCGGGAGCGGCGCGGGTGATCGGCGTGGACCGCGACCCGCTGGCGCTGGAGATGGCGCAGGGCTGGATCGGCGAATATGCGGGCAGGCTCACGCTCAGGCAGGGGCTGTTTTCCGAGCTTGATACGCTCGCCGGCGCGCCGCTCGACGGGGTGGTGCTGGACCTTGGCGTTTCGTCGATGCAGATCGACCGGGCCGAGCGGGGCTTTTCCTTTCAGAAGGACGGGCCGCTGGACATGCGCATGAGCCAGCAGGGGCCGAGCGCGCGCGACCTGGTGAACGGGGCCGGCGAAGCGGTGCTGGCCGACATCCTCCATCACTACGGCGAGGAGCGCGCCGCGCGCCGGATCGCACGGGCGATCGTCAAGGCGCGCAAGGTGCAACCCATTGAAACCACTCTGCAACTCGCCGAGATCGTCGCCCGCTGCCTGCCCCGCCAGAAGCCCGGTCAGAGCCATCCGGCGACGCGCTCCTTCCAGGCGCTGCGGATCGCGGTCAATGACGAATTCGGCGAGCTGGTGGCCGGGCTGGAGGCTGCCGAGCGGGCGCTGAAGCCGGGCGGGCGGCTGGCGGTGGTGACCTTTCACTCGCTCGAGGACCGGGTGGTGAAGCGCTTCCTCAAGGCGCGTTCGGGCGCCGGGGGCGGGGGCTCGCGCCACGCGCCCGAGGCGGCGCGCGAGGCGGCGCGCTTCCGGCTCGCCGCGAAAAAGGCCCGCGGGCCCGATGCGGCCGAGCTTGCCGCCAATCCGCGCGCCCGCTCGGCGCGCCTGCGCGTGGCTCTGCGCACAGAGGCGCCCGCCGGCCCGGTCGAACGCGCCCGCCTGGGCCTGCCGGCACAAGTCACATGGGGGAATTGCTGATGCGTATGGCGCTTTATGTCCTGTCGGCCCTCGCGGTGATCCTGCTCGCCTTCTGGGCCTATCACGAGAATTACAAGACCAAGGCGGTGCTCGACGAGGTGACGGCCCTGCAGCGCGATATCGCCCGGATGCACGAAGAATTGGCGCTCCTGCGCGCCGAATGGGCCTATCTGAACCGCCCCGACCGGCTGCGGGTGCTGGCGGAGATGAATTTCGACCGTCTGGGCCTGCTGCCGATGGCGCCCGAGCAGTTCGCCCGGGTCGATCAGATCGCCTTTGCGCCGCCCGCGGGGCTGGAAG
>JALWJU010000270.1 GCA_026997055.1 Paracoccaceae bacterium
ATAAATCACGAATCGCTACCAGTTGAGACTTGGAAAGTCAACAAGGCTGACATAAAATCGCCCCGTGAAACCTTATCGTGGACGATCATATCATGGCTGATGCACAGGATCCGCCCGGGCAGGGTCTGCTGTTCCTCACCGACGAGCAGCTGCGCAAGGGCGCCGAGGCGATGTTCTTCGCCTATCGCGGGTTTACCGCCGATCCCGACCGGATCCTGGAGAAACACGGCTACGGCCGCGCCCATCACCGGGCGATCCACTTCATCCGCCGCTCTCCCGGCACCACGGTAAACAACCTGCTCGCCATTCTCGGTGTCACCAAGCAATCGCTGAACCGGGTGCTGCGTACCCTGATCGAGGACGGGCTGGTGGAAAGCCGGGTGGGCGCACGCGACAAGCGCGAGCGCAACCTGTTTCTCACCGAAGCCGGCATGGCGCTGGAGCACGAGATTTCCAGCGCCCAGCGCGCCCGCCTGCGCGCAGCCTTCCTCGAAGCCGGTCCCGACGCGGTGAGCGGTTTTCGCAAGGTGCTGGAGGCGATGATGGACCCGGAACTGCGCCGGCATTACAAGCGGACCGGGGGCAGGTGACCGATGCACCAGGAACCTGCGCATCTGCTGATCGTCGATGACGACGAACGCATCCGCAAACTGCTGCAGCAGTTTCTCATCCGCAACGGCTTCTGGGTCACGACCGCCCGTGATGCCGCCCATGCGGCGCGTCTGCTGGAAGGGCTCGAATTCGACCTGATCGTGATGGATGTGATGATGCCGGGCCAGGACGGGATCTCCTTCACCCGCGACCTGCGCGAGAGGATCACGACCCCGATCCTGCTGCTCACCGCCAAGGGCGAGACCGAGGACCGTATCCGGGGACTGGAAGCGGGAGCGGATGACTACCTGGCCAAGCCCTTCGAACCCAAGGAACTGCTGCTGCGGATCAGTGCGATCCTGCGGCGGGTGCCCCAGAACAGGGCCGGAAGCGGACCGAAATTCCTGCATCTGGGACCAGTGCGATACGATACCGAGCGCGGCGAGCTCTGGCGCGGCGAAGAGCAGGTGCGCCTGACCGCCACCGAGACCATGCTGATGCGCGCCCTGTCCGAGCGGCCCGGAGAGGCACTCAGCCGGAGCGAACTGGTCGAAAAGCTCGGGCGCGGAGACGGCAGCGCACAGGAGCGCGCGGTGGATGTGCAGATCACCCGCCTGCGCCGCAAGATCGAGACCGACCCCAAGCAGCCCCGCTACCTGCAGACGGTGCGCGGCGCGGGCTACATGCTGGTGCCGGAATAGGCTCTCGCCTCAGCGCCCCTTGCGCAGGTCGTCAAGCGCGCGCAGATCGGCAAGGAGGGGGGCCAGATCTTCCACCGGAAGCATGTTCGGCCCGTCGCTGGGGGCGCGGTCCGGGTCTTCGTGAGTCTCGACGAACAGCGCCGAGACCCCCACCGCCACCGCCGCACGCGCCAGTACCGGCACGAATGCGCGCTCGCCGCCGCTGCTGGCGCCCTGCCCGCCGGGCTGCTGCACCGAGTGGGTGGCGTCAAACACCACCGGATAGCCGGTGCGCTCCAGGATCGGCAGGGCGCGGAAGTCGTTGACCAGCGTATTGTAGCCAAAGGAAGTGCCGCGCTCGCAGAGCAGGATGCTTTCGTTGCCGGTGGAGGCGATCTTGGCGGCGACATGCACCATGTCCCAGGGCGCGAGAAACTGGCCCTTTTTCACATTGACCGCCCGTCCGGTGCGCCCGGCCGCCAGCAAGAGGTCGGTCTGGCGGCACAGAAAGGCGGGGATCTGCAGTACGTCGCAGACCTGAGCCACCGGAGCGCATTGCTCGGGCAGGTGCACGTCGGTGAGCACGGGGCAGGCGAATTCGTCCCTGATCCGCCCCAATATCTCGAGCCCCGCCGCCATGCCGGGGCCGCGCCTGCCGGCAAGAGAGGTGCGGTTGGCCTTGTCGAAGCTCGCCTTGAAGATGAAGCGCGTGCCGGTGGGGGCGCAGGCCTCGGCGAGGCGCTCGGCCAGCATCCGGGCGTGATCGAGGCTCTCGAGCTGGCACGGCCCGGCGATCAGCACCAGCGGCGCGCCGGCACCGATGGGGATACCGCCGATCTCCACCTGCCTGCCGCCGATCTGCTGCATCACATCTCCTTCAGCACCGCCTCGATCCGGGCCACGTCGGCCGGATTGTTCAGCTCCCAGAAGACCCGTCCGCGCCCATCGACCACCACGCAGCGCACCGCATGGCCGTTTTCGAGAAACCTGAGCTGCTCCAGCCCCTCCTGCCGCTCCAGCCGCCCGACGGGCCAGGTGGTATAGGCCGCCAGCGCCTCGGGCCGGTAGGCATAGACCCCCACATGGTGAAAGACCGGGATGTCGGCCTCGGGCACCTTGCCCGGCTCGATATAGGGCACCACCTCCTTGGAAAAGTAGAGCGCATGCTGGCGGGCGTCAAACACCGCCGTGGTGCCGCCGACCCGCCCGGCGCGGCGATCCTCGACGAAATGGTTGTAGGAGAGCGCATCGCATTGCAGCACCGGGGTGGCGACCATGGCCGCCTCGTCCTCGGCCATCGCCGCGATCAGCGCTTCCACGAACCACGGCGGGGTCAGCAGCGCATCGCCCTGGAAATTGATCACCAGGTCCGCCTCCAGCCCGGCCACGCGCATCGCTTCGGCACAGCGCGCGGTGCCGTTTTCGCAGGCCGGCGAGGTCATGATCACCCGCGCCCCGAAGCCCTCGGCGGCCTGCTGAATACGCGCATCGTCGGTCGCCACATATACTTCCGCCACCCCGGACACCCGACAGGCCGCCTCCCAGCTCATGCGGATCAGGCTCTTGCGGCTGCCATCCGCCTGGCGCAATTCCACCAGCGGCTTGCCCGGATAACGCGAGGACTGATAGCGGGCAGGGATGATGATGATTGTCTTCATGCAGGCACAGCCTCGATGCCACGCTCCGGCCGAGTCGGCCCGCACCCTCCTCCGGCGCCGGTTCCGCCTCCTGGCCCGAGGGCCTCGAGTCCCCGGAATATCATGAAAATCGCCCGGATGCGCCGGGCCGGTCGGCCATCGTGGCAAGATAGCGGCCGTAGGCATTCTTGCGGAAGAGTTCCGCACGCCGGGCCAGCTGGTCGCGGCTGATCCAACCCTGCTCAAAGGCGATTTCGTCCGGGCTGCCGGTCTGCAGCCCCTGGCGCTTCTCCAGGGTACGGACGAAATTTCCGGCATCCAGCAGGGAGCCGTGGGTGCCGGTGTCGAGCCAGGCATAGCCGCGGCCCATCTGCCTTACCTCCAGCTGGCCATCGGCCAGGTAGAGCTCCAGCAGGCTGGTGATCTCCAGCTCCCCGCGCTCCGAAGGCCTGACCAGGCGCGCGCGCTCAGGCGCGCTTCCGTCGAGGAAATACAGCCCGGTCACGGCAAAGGGCGAAGGCGCCTTCTCGGGCTTCTCGACGATCCCGCGCACCTTGCCGCCGGCATCGAAATCCACCACCCCGTAGCGCTCCGGGTCGGCCACCCGGTAGCCGAAGACCGTCCCGCCGAATGGCGAGCGATCCGCCTCGCGCAGCAATTGCCGCAGCCCCTGACCGAAAAATATATTGTCCCCCAGCACCATGGCGCTGGGCGCGCCGTCGAGGAAATCCTCGGCCAGCAGATAGGCCTGGGCCAGACCGTCCGGGCTGGGCTGGGTAATGTAGGTCAGCGACAGGCCCCACTGGCTGCCGTCGTCCAGGGTGCGGCGGAACTGCGCCTGATCCTCGGGCGTGGTGATGACCGCGATTTCGCGAATACCCGCCAGCATCAGGGTGGTGAGCGGGTAGTAGATCATCGGCTTGTCATAAACCGGCAGAAGCTGCTTGGAGACGCCGATCGTGATCGGATAGAGGCGGGTGCCGGAGCCGCCTGCGAGAATGATGCCCTTGCGGTCGGTTTCTGCTGTCTGTGCCATACCCTGCTCCTGCGCCCCGCGCCCAGTCTAACCGCCTGCGGCAAGCTCTGCCAGTACCCCGTCCAGCGCCGGGCGCCAGTCCGGGCGGTCTATCGCAAAGACCCGGCCGATCTCCGAGCAGTCCAGCCGCGAATTGGCCGGACGGCGGGCAGGGGTCGGATAGGCCTCGGAGGGGATGCCCCGGACCCGCACCGCCCGCCCGGCGCGCGCGAAGATCTCTTCGGCGAAAAGCTTCCAGCTCACATCCGGCGCGCCGCTGAAGTGGTAGGTGCCGCTCTTGTCCGGGGCGGCGATGAGGGCGCGGGCGATGGTCAGGCAGGCCTCGGCAATGGCGCCGGCCGGGGTCGGCCCGCCGAACTGGTCCTCCACCACGCCGAGCGCGTCGCGGCTCTCGGCCAGGCGCAGCATGGTGCGCACGAAGTTGCTCCCATGCGCCGAAAAGACCCAGGAGGTGCGCAGGATCGCATGAGGCCCGCCCGCCGCCGCCACCGCGCGCTCGCCGGCGAGCTTGGAGCGGCCATAGGCATTTTGCGGTGCGACCGGGTCGCTTTCGCGCCAGGGCGCGGTGCCGCTGCCGTCAAAGACGTAGTCGGTCGAGATATGCACGAAGGGGATCGCCCGCCGCGCGCATTCCTCGGC
>JALWJU010000271.1 GCA_026997055.1 Paracoccaceae bacterium
ATCGGCTCGGTGTGCGACCTGCAGGCGGCGCCGGGCCTTGGCGCGGTCGAGACCGCCCGCGGGCGGCTGATCCATGCCGCGCGTACGGAGAAGGGCAGGGTCGCGGCCTACACGATCCTCGCCCCGACCGAGTGGAATTTCCACCCCGAGGGCGTGGCGGCCCGCGCGCTGGCGGGGCTGGGCGAGGAAGAAGCGGCGCTTCTGATCGAAGCCGTGGATCCTTGCGTGGAATACGAGCTGAGGGCGGCCTGATGCACGAGATGAGCATCTGCGAGAGCATCCTCGCCGTGATCGAGCAGCAGGCGGTGGCGCAGCGCTTTCGCAAGGTCAGCCGGGTGCGGCTGGAAATCGGCCCGCTGGCCGGGGTCGAGACCGAGGCGCTGCGCTTTTCCTTCGACGCGGTGACGCGCGGCTCTATCGCGGACGGCGCGGCGCTCGAGATCATCGCCCCGCCGGTCACCGCCTGGTGCATGCCATGCGCCGAGGCGGTCGAGGTGGCCCAGCGCTACGACCCATGCCCGCGATGCGGCAGCCACCAGGTGCAGATCACCGGCGGCGACGAACTGAGGATCAAGGATCTGGAGGTAGACTGATGTGCACGACTTGCGGCTGCGCCAGCGGCGAGGTGACGGTGGAGGGCCAGGCCCATCCGCATCACCACCATGACCATCATCACCGTCACCGGCACGCCCATGCCCACGGCCCCGCCCATGCCCACGCGCCGGGGCTTTCGCCGGCGCGCATGGTCGAGATCGAGCAGGACATCCTGGCCAGCAACGACGCATACGCCGCCGAAAACCGCGCGGCGCTGGCCGGGGCCGGCACGCTGGCGCTCAATCTCGTCTCTTCGCCCGGCTCGGGCAAGACCACGCTGCTCACCGCCACCCTTGCGCGGCTCAGGGACCGCCTGCCGCTGGCGGTGATCGAGGGCGACCAGCAGACCGCCAACGACGCCGAGCGCATCCGCGAAACCGGGGTCAGGGCGGTCCAGATCAATACCGGCAAGGGCTGCCACCTGGACGCGCATATGGTCGGCCACGCGCTCGAAGAGCTGGGCGGGGCGGCGGCGGGCGGGGTGCTGTTCATCGAGAATGTGGGCAATCTCGTCTGCCCGGCGGGCTTCGACCTGGGCGAGGCGCACCGGGTGGTGATCCTCTCGGTCACCGAGGGCGAGGACAAGCCCTTGAAATATCCCGACATGTTCCACGCCTCCGACCTGATGATCCTGACCAAGACCGACCTGCTGCCGCATCTGGATTTCGACGTGGAGGCCTGCATCGCCCATGCAAGGCGCATCAATCCGCGCATCAACGTGCTGAAGCTCTCGGCGCGCACGGGCGAGGGGATGGAGGGCTGGCTGGACTGGATCGAGGCGGCGCGCGCCATGCAGGCGGCGGCGGGGCGGATGGCGCAGGCGGAGGGCTGAGCGATGTGTCTGGCAATACCGGCCGAGGTGGTGGCCATAGGCGAGCAGGGCGAGAGCGCCACCGTATCGCTGGACGGGGTCAGGAAGGAGATTTCCCTGGCCCTGGTCGAGGGGGTCCGCCCCGGCGATTACGTGCTGGTCCATGTGGGCTATGCGCTGAATATCGTCAGCAAGGAAGAGGCGGCGGCGACGCTGGCGCTGATGGCCGAATACGAGGCGGGCGCAGGGGGCGCAGAGGGCACAGGGGGCGCAGAGGAGCGGGAAAAGGAGGGCGCGCGATGAAATACGTGGACGATTTCCGCCGCAGGGACATCGCCCAGGGGCTCGCCGCGCAGATAGCGGCCGAGGTGGACCCGGCGCGCGAATATGCCTTCATGGAGTTCTGCGGCGGCCATACCCATGCGATCTTCCGCTACGGAGTGCAGGACCTCATGCCCGAAAACCTGCGCTTCGTGCACGGCCCCGGCTGCCCGGTCTGCGTGCTGCCGATTGCGCGCATCGACAACGCGATCGAGCTTGCCGAGCGCCACGGCGCGATCGTTTGCAGCTATGGCGACATGATGCGGGTGCCCGCCTCGAAGAAGCGCTCGCTGATCCGGGCCAAGGCCGAGGGCGCCGATATCCGCATGGTCTATTCGACGCAGGACGCGCTCAGGATCGCGCGCGAGAACCCGGAGCGCGAGGTGGTGTTCTTTGCCATCGGCTTCGAGACCACCACGCCGCCCACCGCCGTGGCCATCCGCCAGGCGCGCGCCGAGGGGCTGGAGAATTTCAGCGTCTTCTGCAACCATGTGCTCACGCCCTCGGCGATCCAGCATATCCTTCAGAGCCCCGAGCTGCGCGAGATGGGCCGGGTGCGCATCGACGGCTTTCTGGGGCCGAGCCACGTTTCCTCGATCATCGGCAGCGCGCCTTACGAATATTTCGCCGAGGAGTTCCAGAAGCCCGTGGTCATCGCCGGCTTCGAGCCGCTCGACGTGATGCAATCGACCCTGATGCTGGTGCGCCAGGTGAACGAGGGCCGCTTCGAGGTCGAAAACGAATATACCCGCGTGGTCAGCCGCGAAGGCAACCTCAAGGCCCAGGCGCTGGTCGGCGAGGTATTCGAGCTGCGCGCGCGCTTCGAGTGGCGCGGCCTGGGCGAAGTGCCGTTCTCGGCGCTGAAGATCCGCGAGGAATTCGCCGAATACGACGCCGAGCGGCGCTTTGCGCTGAGCGAGAGCCGCGGGCGCGACGTGAAGGGCTGCGAATGCCCGGCGATCCTGCGCGGGGTCAAGAAGCCCACCGACTGCAAGCTGTTCGGCACCGTCTGCACGCCGGACAATCCGCAGGGCTCCTGCATGGTCTCTTCCGAAGGCTCCTGCGCCGCCTACTGGAGCTACGGGCGCTTTCGCATCGACCGGCAGCGACAGGGCGCAAGGGAGGATGCGGCATGAATGCGCACAGGCGTTTTCCGACCCGGCTGAACCTGCGCCGGGGCCGGGTGGACATGACCCACGGCGCCGGCGGGCGGGCCATGGCGCAGCTGATCGAGGAAGTGTTCGTCAGGCATTTCGACAACGAGATGCTCAGGGCGATGGACGACCAGGCCGCCTTTGGGGTGGGCGCGGGGCGCATGGTCATGGCCACCGACGGCCATGTGGTCAGCCCGCTGTTCTTTCCCGGCGGCGATATCGGCGCGCTTGCCGTGCATGGCACGATCAACGATGTGGCCATGGCCGGGGCGCGCCCGCTCTACCTCTCTGCGGGTTTCATCCTGGAGGAAGGCTTCCCGCTCGCCGATCTCGAGCGCATCGTCGCCAGCATGGCGCGCGCGGCGGGCGCGGCGGGGGTGGCGGTGATCACCGGCGATACCAAGGTGGTCGAGCGCGGCAAGGGCGACGGGGTGTTCATCACCACGACCGGCATCGGCCTGGTGCCCGAGGGGCTGGACATCTCCGCCGCCAATGCGCGCCCCGGCGACAAGGTGCTGGTCAGCGGCCATCTGGGCGATCATGGGGTGGCGATCATGTCGAGCCGCGAGAACCTTGAGTTCGAGACGGCGGTCGTCTCCGACAGCGCCGCGCTGCACACCCTGGTGGCCGACATGGTGGCGGCGGTGCCCGCGATCCGCAGCCTGCGCGACCCCACGCGTGGCGGGCTCGCCGCCGCGCTGAACGAGATCGCGCAGAGCGCCGGCGTCGGCATGCGCCTCGATGAAGCCGCGATCCCGATCCGCCCCGAGGTGGAGGCGGCCTGCGAGCTTCTCGGGCTCGACCCGCTCTATGTGGCCAACGAAGGCAAGCTGGTGGCGATCTGCCCGGCGGACGAGGCCGAGCGGCTTCTGGCAGCGATGCGCGCCCATCCGCTGGGGGCGGATGCGGCGATCATCGGCGAGGTGGTGGCCGACGATATGGGCTTCGTGACCATGGAGACGGGTTTCGGCGGCACCCGGATCGTGGACTGGCTGGCGGGCGAGCAATTGCCGCGCATCTGCTGAGGGGGACGGAGATGGAAAGCTTCCTGATGCTCGGATTTCTCGTCGGCATGGGCCATGCGTTCGAGGCCGATCACCTGGCCGCCGTCGGTGCGCTGGCTTCGGAGGGCAGGGCCACGGGGCGCCGGCTGGCATTGCTGGGCGCGAGCTGGGGGCTGGGCCATACCACGACGCTGTTTCTCATATCGACCCCGGTGGTGGCATTCGGCTATGTGCTGACGGCGCGCATGGCGGCGGGCATGGAGTTCTTCGTCGGCCTCATGCTGGTGGGGCTGGGCGGCTGGGTGTTGTGGAAGATGTGGCGCCGGAGGATACATTTCCACCTCCATGACCACGGCTGCGGGCCGCATTTCCACGCCCATTCCCATGCCGGCAGTCACCTGCCGCATGCGCGCGACCCGCACGAGCACGATCACCCCGCCTTTTCCCTGCGGGCCTATCTGGTCGGGCTGGCGCATGGGGCGGCAGGCTCGGCGGGGCTGGTGGCGCTCGCGGCGGCGGCGACCGGCAGCGCCTGGCTGGCGGCGGGGTATATCCTGGTCTTCGGGTTGGGCTCGGTGCTGGGCATGGCCACGCTGAGCTGGGTCGCCTCCTGGCCGCTGCGGCTGGCCGAAACCGCCACTTCGCGGCTGCTGACGGCAATCCGGCTGGGGGTGGCGGGGCTGGCGATCTTGC
>JALWJU010000272.1 GCA_026997055.1 Paracoccaceae bacterium
GGCAGGTCCTGCGGGCGATCGGGGCGGAGGGGGCGGAGCTGGTCTTTACCGCTTCGGCCACCGAGGCGGCGGCGCTGGCGCTGGCCGGGCGCGGGCTGCGCTGCGCGGATGTGGAGCATGATGCGGTGCGTGCCTGGTGCGAGGCGGTGCTGGCGGTGGATCGGCGCGGGAAGGTAACGGTGGAGGAGCCCGGGCGCGCGGCGCTGCAGGCGGCAAACAGCGAGACCGGGATAATGCAGGACCTGCCCGAGGGGCTGGCGCTGGTGGATGCGACCCAGGCCTTTGGCAAGGTGCCGTTTGGCTTCAACTGGTCGGGTGCGCAGATGGCGATCGTCAGCGCGCACAAGATCGGCGGACCCAAGGGGGTGGGCGCGCTGGTGATGCGGCGCGGCAGCGAGGTGGCGGCGCGGGTCATTGGCGGCGGGCAGGAGATGGGCCGGCGCGCGGGCACGGAGAACGTGATCGGCATTGCCGGCTTTGGCGCCGCGGCCGAGGCGGCTCAGCGCGATCTGGAGGGGGACAGATGGTCGCGGGTGGCAAAACTTAGAACAATTCTGGAAAACGGGATTGCGGAATCGGCAAAAGAGACTATTTTTGTCGGGAATGACGCGGACAGGCTGCCCAATACCTCCTGTTTCATCACGCCGGGCTGGAAGGGCGAGACGCAGGTGATGGTGATGGATCTGGCGGGATTCGCGGTCTCGGCCGGCTCGGCCTGCTCCAGCGGCAAGGTGCGGGCATCCAGGGTGCTCGGCGCCATGGGCTTTGGCGAGGGCGAGGCGGCGAGCGCGCTCAGGGTCTCGCTGGGGCCTGAGACGACAGAGGAAGAGGTCCTGCGTTTCGTGGACGCCTGGACCGGCGAATGGAGCAAGTGGCGCGCGCGCCGGAGAGGGTAGAGATGGCTGGCTTGGATGAGGTATCCGAAGTGGTGAAGGTCAAGGAAGGGGTCGAGGAAGAGACGGTCGCGGCCGTGCGCGACCTGGGCGACAGCTACAAATACGGCTGGGAGACCGATATCGAGATGGAATTCGCCCCCAAGGGCATTTCCGAGGATATCGTGCGCCTGATCTCCGAGCGCAACGAAGAGCCCGAGTGGATGCTCGAATGGCGCCTCGAGGCCTTTCGCCGCTGGCAGCAGATGGAAGAGCCGAAATGGGCGATGGTGAACTACCCGGAGATCGACTTTCAGGATCTCTACTACTATGCCCGCCCGAAAAGCATGGAGAAGAAGCCGAAAAGCCTCGACGAGGTGGACCCGAAGCTCCTGGCGACTTACGAAAAGCTCGGCATCCCGCTCAGGGAGCAGATGATCCTGGCCGGGGTCGAAGGCGCCGAGGACATGCCCGCCGAGGGGGGTGCGGGGGAGCGCACCGGGGAGCGCAAGGTGGCGGTGGACGCGGTGTTTGACAGTGTGAGCGTCGGCACCACCTTTCAGGAAGAGCTGAAGAAGGCCGGGGTGATCTTCTGCCCGATCAGCGAGGCGATCCGCGAGTATCCCGACCTGGTCAGGAAATATCTCGGCAGCGTGGTGCCCCAGAGCGACAATTTCTATGCCACGCTCAACAGCGCCGTGTTTTCCGACGGCTCGTTTGTCTATATCCCGCCCGGGGTGCGCTGCCCGATGGAGCTTTCCACCTATTTTCGCATCAATGCCGAGAATACCGGCCAGTTCGAGCGCACCCTGATCATCGCCGACAAGGGCTCTTACGTGAGCTATCTCGAGGGCTGCACCGCGCCCAGGCGCGATACCGCCCAGCTGCATGCCGCCGTGGTGGAACTGGTGATCCTGGAAGATGCCGAGATCAAGTATTCGACCGTGCAGAACTGGTTCCCGGGCGACGAGGAGGGCAAGGGCGGCATCTACAATTTCGTCACCAAGCGCGCCGATTGCCGGGGCGCGCGCGCCAAGGTCATGTGGACGCAGGTAGAGACCGGCTCGGCGGTCACCTGGAAATACCCCTCCTGCATCCTGCGCGGCGATGACAGCCAGGGCGAGTTCTACTCCATCGCCATCACCAACAATTTCCAGCAGGCCGATACCGGCACCAAGATGATCCATCTGGGGCGCAACACCAAGAGCCGCATCGTCTCCAAGGGGATCAGCGCGGGGCGCGCCCAGAACACCTATCGCGGGCTGGTCTCGATCCACCCCAGGGCGAAGAACAGCCGCAACTACACCCAGTGCGACAGCCTGCTGATCGGCGACAGATGCGGCGCCCATACGGTGCCCTATGTCGAGGTGAAGAACAATTCGAGCCGGGTCGAGCACGAGGCGACCACATCCAAGGTGGACGAAGACCAGATGTTCTACTGCCAGTCGCGGGGCATGGACGAAGAGGCCGCCGTGGCGCTGATCGTCAACGGCTTTGCCCGCGAGGTGCTGCAGGCGCTGCCGATGGAATTTGCCATGGAAGCGCAGCAGCTGGTGGCCATTTCGCTGGAAGGGAGCGTGGGGTAGCCGATGCGCGATCCGGTCCGCCTTTTCGCCGTCGCCTTCATGGGGCTGATCAAGGGCGCGGTGCTTTCGGCCGTTGCCCTGCTGCCGTTTTTCGGCCCCTGGACGGTGGCGGCGGGGGCGCTCGCCTTTTCCGCGCTCTGCCTCGCGCTGGCGCTCCGGCGTCCCGACTGCCCGCAGCCGGGCCGGGCTGGGGGCCGGGTCACGATCACCGGCGCCGGAAGCTGCACGCCGAGGGTGCGGCGATGGTGATGTTGGCTGAGCGATACCTGCGCCGCCTGCGCGAGAAGGCCAGAGGCGAGGCGAGGCGGGGCAAGGAGCGCCCGCCCCCCGGCGAGACCCTGACCGCGCGCGCGGACAATGCCGCCGTCCCGGCGCCCCTGCTGGCCGCCTTTCGCGCCGCCTGCGCCCGGCGCATCGACTGGGAGCCCGCCGGCGCCAAGGACGCGCTGATCTTTGCCGATTCCGGCCCCGTAAGCCGGCTTGCCGACGAGATCGTGGCGCTCGGCGACGATGGCGAGCGCCAGTACTGGCTGCTCAGGAACGACTGGTCGGGCTTTCCCGACCCGAGCGAATTCGTGCTGGTGGGCTTTGGCGCCGACGGCGAAATCGCCGCCCTCGGCCATTTCGAGGACTGGCCCGAAGCCTGGCCGATGGAAGACTGGTTGCGCGCGCGGCTCGCATAGGTGCCACAGGATATGACGGAGAGAAAAAAATGCTGGAAATCAAGGGCCTGAAGGTCAAACTTGAAGAAGAGGACAAGGAGATCCTCAAGGGCGTGGACCTCGAGGTGCCCGCCGGCGCGGTGCATGCGATCATGGGGCCGAACGGGTCAGGGAAATCGACGCTCTCCTATGTGCTTGCCGGGCGCGAGGGCTACGAGGTGACCGCGGGCAGCGCCACGCTCGACGGGCAGGACCTGCTCGACATGGCGCCCGAGGAGCGCGCCGCGGCGGGGCTGTTTCTCGCCTTTCAGTATCCGGTCGAGATCCCCGGCGTGGGCAACATGACCTTCCTGCGCACGGCGGTGAACTCCCAGCGCAAGCTGCGCGGCGAAGAGGAGCTTTCGGCGGCCGAATTCCTCAAGCTCGTGCGCGCCGAGGCGAAGAAGCTCAAGATCGACGCCGACATGCTCAAGCGCCCGGTCAATGTGGGCTTTTCCGGCGGCGAGAAGAAGCGCAACGAGATCCTGCAGATGGCCATGCTCCAGCCCAAGATGTGCATCCTTGACGAAACCGATTCGGGCCTTGACGTGGACGCGATGAAGCTGGTCGCCGAGGGGGTGAACGGGCTGCGCGACGCGGGGCGCTCCTTCCTGGTCATCACCCATTATCAAAGGCTTCTCGACCACATCAAGCCCGACGTGGTGCATATCATGGCGGCCGGGCGGATCGTCAGGACCGGCGGGCCGGAACTGGCGCTCGAGGTCGAGCATAACGGCTATGCCGATATCCTGAGCGAGGTGGCGTGATGATCCGCCCGGCTGTTTCCAACCCGCTGCCGAGCCTGCTGGACCGGCTGGTGCTGCCCACTTCCGGCGCCTGGGCGAGCGATGCGCGCAAGGGGGCGCTCGCGCGCTTTCGCGACATGGGCTTTCCGGGCCGGCGCGATGAATACTGGCGCTTTGCCGGGGGCGATGACTTCGCCGCACCCGAGCCCGACGAAGCGCCGATCCTCGACATGCAGGGCGAAGCGCCGGTCTTTACCGGGCTCGAGCGGCTGAAATTCAGCTTCCGCGACGGCAGGTTCGAGGGCGATCTGCCCGCGCTCCCCGAGGGGCTGGAAGTGAGCCGGCTGGCGGAGGCCGGCCAGCAGGATCTGCACTGGGCGCGCGATCTCTATGGCGTGCTCGAGGCGGCGGGCCAGAGCCCGGTCGCCCGCCCCTTTGCCGCGCTCAACACCGCCTTTGCCCCCGACGGGCTCTTGATCCGGGTCACCGGCAAGGTCGCCCTGCCGCTCAGCCTGATCTACTGCCATGACGATCCGCGCTCGGACGCGATGCTGCACCATGTGCTGCGCCTCGAGCCCGGCGCCGAGCTTACGCTCCTGGAAAACGGCCCCGCCGCTTCCCGGCTCAACTGCGTGCTGGAGGTGGACGTGGCCGA
>JALWJU010000273.1 GCA_026997055.1 Paracoccaceae bacterium
GCCGAGCTCGAGATCGCCAAGCGCGACGGCAACCTGCAGCGCGCCGGCGAGCTTTCCTACGGGGTTATCCCCGAGCTTGAGCGCAAGCTGGCCGAGGCCGAGGCGGCCGAGGATGACGTGATGGTGGAAGAGGCCGTGAAGGCCGAGGACATCGCCCAGGTCATCGAGCGCTGGACCGGGATCCCCACCAGCAAGCTGCTCGAGGGCGAGCGCGAAAAGCTCCTGAAGATGGAAGAGGAGCTTGGCAAGCGGGTGATCGGCCAGGAGCAGGCGATCCAGGCGGTATCCAACGCCGTGCGCCGGGCGCGCGCCGGGCTCAATGACGAGAACCGCCCGCTGGGCAGCTTCCTGTTCCTCGGTCCCACCGGCGTGGGCAAGACCGAGCTGACCAAGGCCGTGGCCGAGTATCTCTTCGACGACGACAACGCCATGGTGCGCATCGACATGTCGGAATTCATGGAGAAGCACTCGGTCGCCCGCCTGATCGGCGCGCCGCCGGGCTATGTGGGCTATGACGAGGGCGGCGTGCTGACCGAGGCGGTGCGGCGCAGGCCCTATCAGGTGATCCTGTTCGACGAGGTCGAAAAGGCCCACCCGGACGTGTTCAACGTGCTGTTGCAGGTGCTGGATGACGGGGTGCTGACCGATGGCCAGGGCCGCACGGTCGATTTCAAGCAGACCCTGATCATCCTGACCTCGAACCTTGGCAGCCAGGCACTGAGCGCCCTGCCCGAGGGCGAGGACAGCTCTGCCGCCAAGGCCGAGGTGATGGAGGCGGTGCGGGCGCATTTCCGCCCCGAATTCCTCAACCGTCTCGACGAGATCATCATCTTCGACCGGCTGACGCGCGAGGACATGGCCGGGATCGTCGATATCCAGCTTGGCCTCCTGGCCAAACGCCTGGCCAAGCGCAACATCACGCTGGAAGTGGACGATGCCGCCCGCGCCTGGCTCGCCGACAAGGGCTATGATCCGGTATTCGGCGCCCGCCCCCTCAAGCGCGTGATCCAGCACGAACTGCAGGACGAGCTGGCCGAGCTGATTCTCGCCGGCGAGATCATGGACGGCGATACCGTGATGATCGGCGCGGGCGAGGGGCGGCTGCTGATCGCGAGCCGCCGCGAGGCCGAGATGGAGGAAGAGGCCGGGGAAACGGCCGAGTAAGCGCCTGTATCACCGGCAGAAAACCCGCCCCGCCGACCCGTTCGGCGGGGCGTTTTGTCGTGCCGATACCCGGGCGTTTCACTTGCAAATGATCGTCGTTTCTTCATCGGCTGTCCGAGCGTGTCTCTCGGATACTGGCTGAAGGCCTGACCATGCCCCCGATCAGCCTTCCTGCCACCGGCTCCGACCACCGGCTCCGGCATTTGGCCGCATCCGCTGCGCATGGCGGTCGTGGGGATTCCGGCGGAGCTGGCCGCCTGAGCAGGCTCTTGTTTCGCCGCCCGTTTCCCGCCATTGTGTCTCCAACAACAAAGGGAGGCGAGCATGATCCCGCGCATCGAAAAGATCCTCAAGCGCCTGCGGCTGGGCCGTCCGGTGCAGTCGCCGAAGCTGGAACTGACCCATGCGCGGATCAGGGACCGCCGGGTGATTTTCTGCACCGACATGGAAAACGACCCGATCCAGCGCAACCACCGGCGCGGGCAGTTCTACGAGGGCAGGGAGCTGGGCAAGCTCGCAGAGGTCTTTCCCGAAGGCGGCACCTTTGTAGATATCGGCGCCAATGTGGGCAATCACTCTCTCTACGCGGCGCTGTTTCTCGGGGCGGGCAGGGTGATCCCCTTTGAGCCCAATCCGCGCGCCTTTCGCTTGCTGGTGCAGAACGTGCTGGTGAACCGGCTCGAAGAGGTGATCGACCTCTCGCGCCTCGGCGTGGGGCTTTCGGACAGGGAGGTGGGCGGTTTCGCCATGGAGAAGCGCGCCCGCAATCTGGGCGGCGCGAAGATGCTGCCGGGGGAAGGCAGGCTCAGGGTGTTTCGCGGCGACACGCTGCTGGCGGACGAGCGCCCGGCGCTGATCAAGATCGACGTGGAGGGCATGGAAATGCCGGTGCTGGCGGGGCTGGAAGCGACCATCTCCGCGCACCGCCCGGTGCTGCTGGTGGAGGTCGATAACGAGAACGAAGCCGCCTTCCGGCAATGGGCCGCGGATGCGGGCTACGAGATCGCCGATACGGTGCAGCGCTACCGGCTGAACAAGAACCACCTGCTGCTGCCCAAGGCGAAGTCAAAGTCGAGCAAGGCGGCCTGACGCTTGTTTGACCGCATGTCCGATCCATTTGCGCCTGTCGGCGCTCCCGGGCATGAAACGGCGCATTGCCGGGAGGATGTCTGATGATCTGGGTGCTCGAATACCTTTCCCTTGCGCTGGTCGTGGCGATCGGGCTGGTGCTGGCGGCGCTCGCGGTCCTGTTCGTCCTCGACCGGCTGCAGACCCATGACGCGGTGCGGCGCAATTACCCGGTGATCGGGCGCTTTCGCGGGCTGTTCACCACGCTGGGGGAGTTCTTCCGCCAGTATTTCTTTGCCATGGACCGCGAAGAGCTGCCCTTCAACCGTGCCCAGCGCGACTGGATCGCGCGCGCCGGGGCGGGCAGGGGCAATACGGTGGCCTTCGGCTCGACCCGCAATCTGAGCATCCCCGGCACGCCGATCTTCGTCAATGCCGCCTTTCCGCCCCTGCACGACCAATACGCCCGGACCCGGCCCCTGACCATCGGCCCCCATGCGCGCGCGCCGTATGAGGCGCGCTCGATCGTCAATATCTCCGGCATGAGCTATGGCGCGCTCAGCCGTCCGGCGGTGCGGGCGCTGTCGATGGGGGCGCGCGAGGCGGGTATCTGGCTCAATACCGGCGAGGGCGGGCTTTCGCCTTACCACCTCGAAGGCGGTGCCGACATCGTGTTTCAGATCGGCACCGCCAAATACGGCGTGCGCGGCCCGGACGGGAGGCTTTCGGACGACAGGCTGCGCGAGATCGCGGCCCATGAGCAGGTGAAGATGTTCGAGGTGAAGCTGGCGCAGGGGGCCAAGCCAGGCAAGGGCGGCATCCTGCCCGCGGCCAAGGTCACCGCCGAGATCGCCGCCATCCGCGGCATCCCCGAGGGCAAGGCCAGCATTTCGCCCAACCGCCACGAAGAGGTGGACGGATGGGGCGACCTGCTGGACCTGATCGCCCATATCCGAGAAGTGACCGGCAAGCCGGTGGGCTTCAAGACCGTGGTCGGGGCGCGGGCGCCGTTCGAGGAGCTTTTCGCGATGATCCGCGAAGGCGGAGAGGAGCGGGCGCCGGACTTCATCGCCATCGACGGCGGCGAGGGCGGGACCGGCGCTGCGCCGATGCCGCTCATCGACCTGGTGGGGATGCCGATCCGCGAGGCCCTGCCGATGATCGCCGATCTGCGCGACGCGGCCGGGCTGCGCGAGCGCATCCGCCTGATTGCTTCGGGCAAGATGGTCAATCCGGGCGATGTCGCCTGGGCGCTCTGCGCGGGGGCCGACTTCACCGTCACCGCGCGCGGCTTCATGTTTGCGCTGGGCTGCATCCAGGCGCTGAAGTGCAACCGCAACACCTGCCCCACCGGCATCACCACCCACGACGCGCGCCTGCAGAAGGGGCTGGTGCCCGAGGACCGCTGCAGGAGCGTGGCGAATTATGCGCGCTGTCTGAACGCCGAGGTCGAGACCATCGCCCATTCGGTCGGCGTGGCCGAGCCCCGCCTGATGCGCCGGCACCATGTGCGTCTGGTACGCCCGGATGGGCGCTCGGTCCCGATGGACGAGATCTTTCCGGTGCGGGATTCCGGGTAGAAGGCGGACCGGCAGGCCGCCCCGCCCTCGATCTTCTGCTGGATATCGTGGCGGCGGTTGCCGGGCTCTGCCGTTGACACGGGCGGTGGCCTCTGGAAAGCAGGGATCATGCCCGGACCGGACCAGACCCTGCCCGCGATATTGCCCCTTGGCGCCGATGCGCTGGTGGTGCGGTTTTCTCTCACCCCCGACCTTGCCGCCAATGCCGCCGCGCAGGTCTTTGCCGGCGAGGTGGCGGCGGGCGATACCGGCGGGATCACCGAGATCGTTCCCTCGCTGGCCTCGGTGATGCTGCGCTTCGATCCCGAGCGGGTGACGCGCGCGGCGCTGAGCGCGCGCATGTCCCGGCTCTTGCAGGGGCGCGACTGGCGCCAATGCGCCCTGCCCGCGCCGAGCCGGCGCTGGGTGATCCCGGCGGCCTTTGGCGGCGCCCATGGCCCGCAGCTGGAGGACGCGGCGGCGGCGGCGGGCATATCGGTCAAGCAGGCGCTGAGGGAGCTGGCCGAGGCCCGCCTCAGGGTGCTGGCGATCGGATTCGCGCCGGGACAGCCCTTCCTCGGCCTGCTGCCGGCGCATTGGGATTTTCCGCGCCTCTCGGAACTCACCCCGCAAGTGCCCGCCGGCGCGCTGGTGGCCGCGGTGCGCCAGATCGTGCTGTTTGCCAACCCGTCGGCGACCGGCTGGCGGCAGGTGGGGCAGACCACCTTTCGCCCCTTCCGCCCCGAGAGCGCCGAGCCCTTCCCCC
>JALWJU010000274.1 GCA_026997055.1 Paracoccaceae bacterium
GCGCGCAGATCGGAGCCCTGCAGCCCCAGATCGGCGTCGATCACGCCCACCAGCGTGAGCAGCGGAAAATTGTGCCCCTTGGCCACCATCTGGGTGCCGATGACGATATCGGCCCCGCCCCCGGCGATGCGCCCGATCTCCTCCTTGAGCGCGCGGGCCGAGGCAAAGAGGTCGCTCGAAAGCACCGCGAGACGCGCTTCGGGAAACAGCGCCGCCACCTCCTCGGCCAGGCGCTCGACGCCGGGGCCGACCGGGGCCATGCGCCCTTCGGCGCCGCAGGAAGGGCAGGCTTCGGGCAGGGGATATGTCTCGCCGCATTGGTGGCACATCAGGCGCTTGAGGAAGCGGTGCTCGACCAGGCGCGCGTCGCAATGCGCGCAGCCCATCTGGTGCCCGCAGGCCCGGCAGACGGTGACCGGCGCATAACCGCGGCGGTTGAGAAACAAAAGCACCTGCTCGCCGGCAGAGAGGCGCGCGCGCGTGGCCGCTTCGAGGCTGGGCGAGATCCAGCGCCCGGCGGGCAGGTCCTCTTGCCGCAGGTCGATCGCGCGCATTTCCGGCAGCGCCGCATCGCCGAAGCGGCTGGTGAGCGTGAGGCGGGCATATTTGCCCGCTTCGGCATTGGCCCAGCTTTCGAGGCTTGGCGTGGCCGAGGCCAGCACCACCTGAGCACCCGCCAGAGAGGCGCGCAGCACCGCCATGTCGCGCGCCGAGTAGAGCACGCCCTCCTCCTGCTTGTAGCTCGGGTCGTGCTCCTCATCGACGACGATCAGCCCCAGTTCGCGAAACGGCAGAAACAGCGCCGAGCGCGCCCCCACCACCAGCCCCGCCTCGCCCGCGCCGGCCATGCGCCAGAGCCGGCGGCGCTCGGTCATGGTGATGCCCGAATGCCACTCCGCGGGCCGGGCGCCAAAGCGCGCCTCGACCCGGGCGATGAACTCGGCGGTGAGCGCGATTTCCGGGAGCAGCACCAGCGCCTGGCGGCCGCGGGCAAGGCATTCGGCCACCGCTTCGAGATAGACCTCTGTCTTGCCCGAGCCGGTCACGCCCTTGAGCAGGGTGGCGCGGAAGGTGCCGGCGCGGATGGCGGCACGCAGGTCGTCGGCGGCAGCGCGCTGGTCGGGAGAGAGCGCCTTGCCGGGGCGGCTATGGTCGAGCGGCGGGAAGGGGAGGTCGCGCGGGGTCTCTTCCTCGGCGATGGCGCCGAGCTTCACCAGCCCCTTCACCACCGAGGGCGAGACCCCGGCCAGCTCGGCAAGCTCCTTGAGCGTAAACGCCGCGCCGGGCTGGGCATCGAGCGCGGCCAGGACCTTTTGGCGCGCGTCGGTCAGCCGGTTGGGCCGGGTCGCGCCCATGCGATAGATCCTGCGCATCGAGGGCGGGTCCATCAGGCCGGGCGCGCGGGTGGCGAGCCCCAGCATCCGGTGCATCGGCGTGAGCGTGTATTCGCCCATCCGCTCGAGAAAGGCGCGCATTTCCGCGCGCATCGGCGCCACGTCCAGCACCCGGCGGATGGTGCGCAGGCGGCTGGCCTCGAAGCCCGCCTCGCCCGGCCCCCAGACCACGCCCAAGACCTTGCGCGGGCCCAGCGGCACCTCGACGAAGGCGCCCTGCCAGCAGCCGCCCTCGGGGGCCGTGTAGGTGAGCGCCTGCCCCAGCGGCTGGCTGGTCAGCACCGCGACCCGCGCCCCGGCTTCGAAGAACCGCTCCCCGCTCATCCGCCCCGTCCGATGCCCTTGGCTGGGAGAACGGGCGGCAAACTTTGCCCTTTCCGCGCCCGCGCCCCTGCGCTATTCAGTCGCGGACCGGATACGGATGTACACAGGAGCGCGCGCATGAAATTCTTTGCCGACACCGCCGAGATCGACGAGATCGCCGAACTGCACGCCCTGGGCATGGTCGATGGGGTGACCACGAACCCCTCGCTGATCCTGAAATCGGGCCGCGACATCCTCGAAGTCACCCGCGAGATCGCCGAGATGATCGAAGGCCCCGTAAGCGCCGAAGTGGTGGCGACCGAGGCCGGTGCGATGCTCGAAGAGGGGCGCAGGCTCGCCGCCATCGCCCCCAATATCGCCGTCAAGCTGCCGCTCACCTGGGACGGGCTCAAGGCCTGCAAGGCGCTCGCCAGCGAAGGCACCATGGTCAATGTCACCCTGTGCTTTTCCGCCAACCAGGCGCTTCTGGCGGCCAAGGCCGGCGCCACCTTCATCTCGCCCTTCATCGGGCGGCTCGATGACATCAATATCGACGGTATGGAGCTGATCGCGGACATTCGCACCATCTATGACAATTACGGCTTCGAGACGCAAATCCTCGCCGCCTCGATCCGCAGCGTCAATCACATGAAGGAAGCCGCCCTGATCGGCGCCGACGTGGCCACCGCGCCGCCTTCGGTGATCCGCAGGATGGCCGCGCATCCGCTCACCGACAAGGGGCTCGCGGCCTTTCTCGCCGATTGGGAGAAGACCGGGCAGAAGATCGTCTGAGCCCGCCCGCGCCCCGCCTGCGCCCACCTGTGCCTACCTGTGCCGCCGGGCACGCCGCCGGACGCGCCTTCGGGGCAAAAGCGCCGCACCGCGCGGGAAATTTCCGGCAGGCGCGAAAAAGTTGCAGAAATCGAACATTTCTTCTGCTAATCTGGCCGAAACACGGCCCGAAACAGGCAAATCACAACCCGAGGCAGATACCGAGGCAGTACCCCCCATGAAGAGCGAAGCCCTGATCGACGAAACCCTGCGCGAAAAGATCATCGCCAGCCCCGAGGCGATCCTTGACGACAGCGAGCTGATGCGCGCCCTGATCGCCGCCAACGAGCGCGCCATGGGCGCCAATATCGTGGATCTGCGCGGCATCGCCATGGAGCGGCTCGAGGCGCGGCTGGACCGGCTGGAGGAGACCCACCGCAGCGTCATCGCCGCCGCCTACGAGAATCTCGCCGGGATGAACCTGATCCACCGCGCGGTGCTCAGGATGCTGGACCCGGACGATTTCGAGGCCTTTCTCAAGGACCTTGGCGGCGAGGTGGCCGAGATCCTGCGGGTGGACGTGGTGCGTCTGGTGCTGGAGACCAGGCAGGGCCAGGAAAACCCGGTCACGCGCAGGCTCGGGCGGGTGCTTTACGCCGCCGAGCCGGGCTTCATCCGCGCCTATCTGGGCGAGCGCGACGGCGCTCCCGCCCGCCAGGTCACCCTGCGCCAGCTGGCCGACCAGGACCAGCGCATCTTCGGCGAGAGCGGCTGCTGGATCCGCTCCGAGGCCTGCATCCGCCTCGATCTGGGCGAGGGCCGCCTGCCGGGGATGCTGGTGATGGGCTCCGAGGATCCGCACCAGTTCAAGCCCGGGCAGGGCACCGACCTCCTGGCCTTTTTCGGCGGCGTGTTCGAGCGCGCCATGCGCCGCTGGCTGGCGTGAGGGGCCGGCGTGAGCCTGGCGATCAGCGCCGGGGCGCGCGATGCCCTTGCCGGCTGGCTTGACCATCTGCGCGCCCTTGGCAATGCCGCCGACAACACGCTCGAGGCCTACCGCGCCGATGTGACCGGCTTTCTGACCTTCATGGCCGAATACGAGGGCGGCGCGCCGGGCGTGGGGGCGCTCGCGCGCCTGGGCCTCGGCCAGATGCGCGCCTGGATGGCCCATGAGCGCGGGCGCGGGATCGGGTCGCGCAGCCTCGCGCGCAAGCTCAGCGCGGTCAAGAGCTTCTACCGCTGGCTTTCGGCGCGCGAGGGCTTTGACGCCACCGCCGTGCTGTCGGTGCGCGCCCCGCGCTTTGCCCCCCGCCTGCCCCGGCCCTTGGCCCGCGACGCGGCGCGCGAGATGATCGAGGCCGCCGGCGCGCAGGCGCGCGAGGACTGGACCGGCGCGCGCGACATCGCCGTGCTGACCCTGCTCTACGGCTGCGGGCTGCGCATCTCCGAGGCGCTGGGCCTCAAGGGCGCCGATGCCCCCCTGCCCGAAGTGCTGCGCATCACCGGCAAGGGCGGGCGCGAGCGCCTGGTGCCGGTGCTGCCGGTGGCGCGCGAGGCGGTCGAGCGCTACCGGCGCCTGTGCCCGCACCAACTTGCGCCCGCTGAGCCGCTGTTTCGCGGCCTGCGCGGCGGCGCGCTCGGCCCGCGCCAGGTGCAGAAGGCGGTGGAGCAGGCCCGCCACGCGCTGGGCCTGCCCGCCTCGGCCACGCCGCACGCCCTGCGCCACTCCTTCGCCACCCATCTGCTCGATGCCGGGGGCGATCTGCGCGCGATCCAGGAGCTTCTGGGCCACGCCTCGCTCTCCACCACTCAGGCCTATACGGCGGTCGATACCGCCCGGCTGATGGAGGTCTACAGCAAGGCCCATCCGCGCGCCTGAGCCGCCACCGACCCGCCCACCGAACGCCCCCTTTGCCGGCCCTTAACCTTTGACGCGCATACCAGAACGCGGTTAACCACCGGGGCCGAAAGCCCCAGCGCAGGTCTGATGGGCCATGGAGACATGGCGAGCATCGAGACGCATGCTTATCGACCGGGAAACCGGATCCGGGGCCACCCACCCCGCCAGAGACCGCCGCACCAGAAC
>JALWJU010000275.1 GCA_026997055.1 Paracoccaceae bacterium
GGCCAAGATCGACCGGCTCGCTGGCATCGGCGATGCTTCCGGGAGTGGCGGCGAGCAGGTGCATCGGGTCAGGCCTTTCGCGCGGGCCGAGGGGGCGGGAGCCTCCGGCGGGAGTATTTGTGCCAAGATGAAATCAGAGCAGCTTTTCCATGAAGATGGAAGTGGGCGCGTCGGGATAAGCGCCAAAGGGCGGGCGGCGGGTGAAGCCCGCGCTTTCGTAGAGCGCGAGGGCGGCGGTGAGCAGGTTGCCGGTCTCGAGGCGCAGGCAGGGGAGGGCGAGGGCGCGGGCCTCGGCCTCGGCATGGGCGAGCAGGCGGCGGGCGAGGCCGCGCCCGCGCGCGGCGGGGGCAACGAACAGGCTCTTGATCTCGCCGTAATCGCCCATGTCGGCGAGCGCGACGATGCCGAGCGTCTCGCCCGCCTCGGTGGCGGCGAAGAAGCGGATATGGGGCCGGGCGAGAGCCTGCGGGTCGAGGTGGAAATTGTCTTCGGGCGGAAACAGTTCCTCCATCAGCCTGTGGCTCGCCGCGATCAGGGCGGCGGGGCCGGGATCGAGCGGCGAGGCAGGAGCGATTTCGGGGGCGATTTCGGGCGCGCTCTTCATGCGGTGAGCGCCCGGGCGATGGCTTCGCGGTCAAGCCCCGCCTCGCCGATCACCACCAGCCGGGTCTCTCGCGGGGCGGCGCCGAAGGGCTGGTCGTAACAGGTATCGACGCGCGGGCCGACCGCCTGCAGGGTGAGCCGCATGGGCTTGCCCTCGACGGCGACAAAGCCCTTCAGCCGCAGGATGCCGTGGGCGCGGATCGTGTCGGCGACCCTGGCGGCAAAGGCGGCCGCATCGGCAACCTCGCCGCGCTTGATGACGAAGCTCTCGAAATCGTCGTGGTCGTGGTGGTGGTCGTCGTCCCCGTCATGGTGGTGATGGTGATGGATCTCGTGGCGGGCCTCCATGTCGTCCTCGGCGGCCGCGCCCATGCCGAGCAGCACCTCGACGGGCAGCGCCCCGTGCGCGGCGCGCACCACGCGCACGCCCTCGCGCACCTGGCCCTTGAGGCGGGAGACGAGCGCCCCGGCGGCGGCTTCGTCCATCAGGTCGGCCTTGTTCACCACCACCATGTCGGCCGAGGCCATCTGGTCGGCGAAAAGCTCGGAGAGGGGCGTTTCGTGGTCGAGCCCGTCGTCGGCGCGGCGCTGGGCGTCAACGGCGGCGAGGTTTGCGGCGAACTGTCCCGCGGCCACCGCCGGCCCATCGACCACCGCCACCACCCCGTCAACCGTGACGCGGGTCGAGATTTCGGGCCAGCCGAAGGCGCGCACCAGCGGTTGCGGCAGGGCGAGGCCGGAGGTCTCGATCACGATATGGTCGGGCGGGGTGTCGCGGCCGATCAGGCTCAGCATGGTGGGGACGAAATCCTCGGCCACGGTGCAGCAGATGCAGCCGTTGGACAGTTCCACGATATCCTCCTCGCCGCAGGTCTCGTCCCCGCAGCCCCTGAGGATGTCCCCATCCACGCCAAGGTCGCCGAACTCGTTGATAATGAGCGCGATGCGCCGGCCTCCGGCATTGTCCAGCAGGTGGCGTATCAGCGTGGTCTTGCCGGCGCCCAGAAAGCCGGTGACGATGGTGGCGGGGATCCTGGCAGGCATGTGGCGCTCCTTGCAATGGTTGCGCCGGGGGCAGCCCCCGGCGCGTATGGCGAATGCTCAGGCCGCGGCGAACAGGCGGCGGGTGACGAGACCGGAGCCGGCGAGGCCGCGCAGGGTCTTGGCCGCCGCAAGCACGGCGAGATCGGCCAGCGGCTCGACCACCACGACCAGCATGTAAGCCCCGCCAAAGGCCGCGACCCCCTGCCAGGCCTCCAGCCCCTGGCCGTAGAAGGCCCAGAAGGCGACCCAGGCCACCACCCCGCCCTGGTAGGTGACGGAAAGCGCCAGGGCCTGGGAGTATTTCAGATCGACATAGGGCGTGCCGGGGGCGATGACGCGCCGCGCCAGCGCCTGCAGGGCAAACAGCGGCACCAGCAGGGTGGTGACATTGATCGCGTATTGCGGCAGGTCGAGGGGGGCGAAGAACAGGCCCTGGATCAGCAGGCCCAGCGCCAGGCCGATCGCCGCCGGCGCCGCGCCCAGGATCAGGAACAGGGTCGAGCCGAGGATGAAATGCACCTCGCTCACCCCGACCGGAAAATGCGGCAGCACCTCGAAGAAGGAAAACACCGCCCCGGTGGCGAGGACGCTGCGCAGGGCAAGCGAGACAGGCCCGCGCGCGCGCAGATTGTCGGCCGCCAGTTTCAGCGCATAACCGCCGGCGGCGGCGCCGGTTGCGTAGGAAAGCAGGATCTTCGCGCCGTCAACGACGCCGGGTTCGATATGCATGGGTTTTCTCCTCTTCACATGCGGTTCGTCATCTTCCTGTTCTCGCGGGCTTCCTGCGGGCGGGGCCGGCAGCCCTGGCGCGGCCTGCGGGCGGGGCATCCCGCCCGCTCTGCCCGGCGATTCGGTATCTAGCGGTCATCCGCCGGCACCGGCACCGGCACCGGATCGGCGGCGCGGCCCCAGAGCCAGGCCATGGACAGGCCCAGCAGCGACCAGCCCGCCAGCGCCACCGCATAGGAGCGGGCGACATATTCGGCCGCCAGCGAGGGCGGCGCCAGGCCGGCCAGCTGCTCGAGCCGGGGCGCGCCGATCAGATGGGGAAGCGCCAGAAGCGCGATGCCCGCGGCGATCCCCGCCGGATTGCGCACGAAAGCGAACAGCCCCATCGCCGCGGCCGCCGCCAGCACCGTGGCGATCCACCAGATCTGGCGGGCCTGCAGATCCGCCGCCGGAATACCCGGAAGCTCGGGCGCCAGTCCCACTCCCGGCGCGACCTGCACGGCGACAAAGCCCGCCAGCCCCCACAGAAGGCCGTTTTGCAGGCTTGTCTCCTGCCCCCTGGCGATCGCGACCGAGACCAGCGCCGACAGGATCAGCCCCCAGGCGACATAGACGACGAAATCCGCCGCAAAGGCCAGAGCGAAGCGCGCCGCAAGGCTCTCGCCCGCCTCCTCCTTTCCCGCTCCGGGCGCGGGGGGGGCATCGGCGGCTTCGTTGGCACCATGGTCATGCAGCACCCCCGGCTCGGCCAGCCCGGCGAAATGCACCCGGGCGCCGCTCTCGTATTCCTCGGCCTCCAGGATCAGCGGTTCGGTCAGCAGGAATTGCAGGAGTACCACCACCGCTCCGGCGATGAGCCCCGCAAACAGCCCGTTGGCGAAAATTCTCATGGTCATCCGTCCCTCCTTTCCATGTCCATGCCATGTCCATGCGGCTTCATGCGGCACGGTCAAGCCCCCGCAGCCGGACGGGCCGGACACGGATAGGCGACATGCCTGAAGCCGGGGCTTCAGTGGCAGGGAAAGGCCAGCGTGTGACGGGTGTCATGCGCCGCATCGTGATACTGTGCGGCCTGGGCGAAACCGGCGAAGTACAGCAGTACCAGCGCGGTCAGGATCGCGCCGCCGACACCGACAAGGCTCACGCCTGCGGCACCTTCACGCGCGTTTTCACGAGCAAGGGTCGTGGTGGTCGTCATGTCATCTGCTCCTTTGCCCGGCTCCCCGCCGGGTGGTTGAGGTCGCGCATGGCAGGTCTCCTGGCTTGCGGCTCTGGCGCGCCTGCCGCCTTCCCGGGGGCGTGCCCCAGTGGCATCCGGCAGGTGCTCGCCGCGTACAGTCGCGGGGGCGGCTGCGGCTTCGGGCCCCGGATTGGGTCGCCCTGCCCGCATTCCCTATTCTCCCCGGGCGCTTTGCGCCATCGGCGGGGAACCATGCCCCTCCATTTGGCGCAGATCACCGCGCCGGGTCAAGACCGGAAAGCGACTCCAGCGCAAAAGCCGCGACATCGTTGACAGTTGTCAACCAACATCTTGTGGACAAGTCGCCATTTCCGCCCATATCCGGTGTTCGCCGTTGACTCCGCGCCTGCCCTTTCCGAGAATTGCGCACCTGTGAGAATCACCAGAAAGGCGCAAGTGCGGTTTTCCAGACTCAGGCTGAACGGCTTCAAGAGCTTCGTTGACCCGACCGATCTGGTGATCGCCGACGGGCTTACCGGCGTGGTCGGCCCCAATGGCTGCGGCAAGTCGAACCTCTTGGAGGCGCTCAGGTGGGTGATGGGCGAGAACCGCCCCAAGGCGATGCGCGGCGGCGGCATGGAAGACGTGATCTTCGCCGGCGCCGCCACCAGGCCCGCGCGCAATTTCGCCGAGGTCTCGATCCTGATCGACAATTCCGACCGCCTCGCGCCGGCGGGCTTCAACGACAGCGACAGCCTCGAGATCGTCCGCCGCATCACCCGCGACGCCGGCTCCGCCTACAAGGTCAACGGCAAGGACGTGCGCGCGCGCGACGTGCAGATGCTGTTTGCCGATGCCTCCACCGGCGCGCACAGCCCGGCGCTGGTGCGCCAGGGCCAGATCAGCGAGCTGATCAATGCCCGGCCCAAGGCGCGCCGCCGGGTGCTGGAGGAGGCCGCGGGCATTTCTGGCCTCTACCAGCGCCGGGC
>JALWJU010000276.1 GCA_026997055.1 Paracoccaceae bacterium
GGTGAAGGCGGTGACATGGAGCGGCGTGCCGGGGCCTTCGGCGGCCCAGGCCTGCATCAGGAACAGCAGGCTGAAGAAGCCCTGTTCGAGATTACGGTGGAAGAAGCTCGAGCCGGGGCGGAAGCTTTCGCCCTCGGTCACCAGCCAGAAATGGGCGATGCGCGTGGGCAGGCGGCCCTGGGCGGTGAGGCGGCGGATCAGTTCGTCATAGGCCGGGCGGCCCTGCTCCGGGGGCAGGAAGAAGCCCGCCTCGCCATCTGCCTCCCCGCCCGCCTTGCCGAACGGGGCAAAGGCATCGCCGGCGCGAATGGTGGTGACTTCGTGGCCCGCCTCTCTGAGGCGCCGGGCGGCGGCCGCGCCCAGCCCGGTCTCGTCGAGAAAGACGAGCCAGCTCTGCTTCTCGGCCAACTCAAGGCTCGGCGGGCAGTCGGGAGAGGCCCGTTTCCATGTGGGCGCATAGCCCCAGTCGGCCATGTCCTCCTGGCGCATGGGCAGGACGGGGGCGCGGGCGGCGGTCTCGTCCGGCGCGATGTAATAGGTCGCGCGCTGGAAGGGGTAGGTCGGCAGCGGCAGGCGGCGGCGCCGGGCCTCGCCCCAGATCTGCGCCCAGTCGAAATCGGCCCCCAGCGCCCAGAGCCGGCCCAGCGCGGCGATGAAATACGCGTCGTCGGCCACCGGGTCATCCGGGTGGCGCAGGGTGGAGATGACCTGATTCGGCGCGATGTCCGGGTGCGCCTGGGCGAGCGAGGCGAGCGCGCGGCCGGGGCCGACCTCGATCAGGATGCGCCCGGGCGCCTTGGCCAGGTGGGCGATGCAATCGGCGAAAAGCACGGTGTTGCGCAGGTGGTCGGTCCAGTAATCGGGGCTGGTGGCCTGCTCCGGGGTGAGGGGCTTTCCGGTGCGGTTGGAGATCACCGGCAGGCGCGGCGGGTGTAGCTCGATGCCGGCGAGAAAGGCGCGGAAGCGGCCGAGCACCGGCTCCAGCAGGCGCGAATGGGCGGCGATGTCGATGGCGATGCGCCGGGTCTCGATGCCTTGGCCGGCGAGGCGCTCGGCGAGGGCGTCGAGGGCTGCGTCGGGGCCGGAGGCGACCGAGAGGCCGGGCGCATTTTCCGCTGCAATATCAAGCTCTTGGCCGATATGTTCGCGCAGTTCTTCGGCCGGGAGCGGGACCGAGAGCATCCCCCCCGCCGGCACGCTGTCCATCAGGGTGCCGCGAAGGTGGACGAGGGCGATGCAGTCTTCGAAGCTCATCACTCCGGCGAGGCAGGCGGCGGTGTTTTCGCCCATCGAGTGGCCGACCAGGGCCTGCGGCTCGACCCCCCAGCTGATCCAAAGCTGCGCCAGCGCATATTCGGTGATCATGATCAGCGGCAGCTGCGCCGAGGGGCGCTTGAGGCGCTCGCCGGCGGCCCGGGCGGCGTCTTCGCCTTCGGGCAGCCAGAGCGCGCGGATGTCGTAATCGAGCTTCGGGGCGAGGATCGCGAGGCCCTTGTCCATCCATTCGGCAAAGACCGGCTCGGTCTCGTAGAGGTCGCGCGCCATGCCCGCATGTTGCGCGCCCCCGCCGGGGAACATGAAGGCGATTTCCGGCCGCTCGGCGAGCGCGCTGTGGGTGAAGACCCGGCGCGGGTCGTTTTCCTCGAGCAGGCGGGCGGCCTCTTCGTGGCTTTCGGCGACCAGGACCCGGCGATGCTCGAAGGCGCGCCGGCCCTTGTGCAGGGTCCAGGCGATATCGGCGAGGTTCTGCTCCGGGTGGGCGCGCAGGTGCCGGGCGAGGCGCGCGGCGGCGGCATCGAGCGCCGTCTTGCTCTGCGCCGAGAGGGTCAGCAGCTGGAACGGCCAGTCGCTCTCCTCGCTCGCGGGCGCGGCGGGGGCTTCTTCGAGCACCGCATGGGCGTTGGTGCCGCCGACGCCCAGCGAATTGACCCCGGCGCGGCGCGGGCCGCGACGGCTGGTCCAGGCGGTGAGGCGGTCGTTGACGCGGAAGGGCGAGCTTTCGAAGGGGATCGCCGGATTGGGCTTCTCGTAGCCGAGCGAGGGCGGGATCTGGCCGTGGTGGAGCGCCAGCGCGGTCTTGATCAGCCCCGCCACCCCGGCGGCGGTGTCGGTATGGCCGATATTGGTCTTGACGGAGCCGATGCGGCAGAAGCCGGTCTCGTCGGTGGTCTCGCGAAAGGCCTCGCTGAGCGCGGCGATCTCGATCGGGTCGCCCAGATAGGTGCCGGTGCCGTGGCATTCCACATAGTCGATCGTGTCGGCGGGGGTGTCGGCGATGGCCAGCGCATCGGCGATCGCCTGCGCCTGCCCGCCCACCGAGGGGGCGAGGTAGCCGGCCTTGTCGGCGCCGTCGTTGTTGATCGCCGTGCCCTTGAGGATGGCCCAGATATGGTCGCCCTCGGCGATGGCGTCCGCCGCCCGGCGCAGGATCACCGCGCCGGCGCCGGAGGCGAATACCGTGCCCCGCGCGCGGTGGTCGAAGGCGTGGCATTCGCCGTCGGGGCTGAGGATCTCGCCCTCCTTGTAGAGATAGCCGCGCTTTTGCGGGATCTCGAGGGTGACGCCGCCGGCGATGGCCATGTCGCATTCGCCGTTGAGCAGCGCCTGGGCGGCGTAGTGGATGGCGACCAGCGAGGTGGAGCAGGCGGTCTGCACGCCCACCGAAGGCCCCTTGAGGTCGAGGATGTGGCTCAGGCGGGTGGCGAGGAAGTCCTTGTCATTGCCGGTATGGCGCAAAAGGAACATGCCCACATCGTCCACCAGGTCCCGGTTGGAGCAGATGTTGAAGTAGAAATAGCTGCCCATGCCGCAGCCGGCATAGACGCCGATCGCGCCGGGGAAGTGCTCGGGCATGTGGCCGGCATTTTCCAGCGCCTCCCAGCCCACTTCGAGAAACTGGCGGTGCTGCGGGTCCATGATCGCCGCTTCCTTGGGCGAGAGGCCGAAGAATTCGGGCTCGAAGTCCGCGAACCCCTCCAGCGGCGCGGCGAAGGGGACGTAATCGGGCCGGGCGATGCGGGCCGGGTCTTCGCCCGCCTGCAGCAGTTCCTCCTCGCTCAGGCGGCGGATTGCCGAACTGCCCGAGGCGAGCAGGTCCCAATAGGCCTCGAGCCCGTCTGCGCCGGGCAGATGGGCGGCCATGCCGATGATGGCAATGTCATTGTCGCCGATGCTCGGCGGATTTCTGGGCTCGTTCATGTGCAGCTACCATTCCGACATGATAGCAGAATAATGGCCGATTGCGGAGATATTGCGGCAGAATGCCGGTTTTCCTGGGCTCGCGAAAGGGGAATTCCCGGCAGGCGCGGCCTTATCCCGCCGCCAGCGCCAGCACCGCTTCCCGGTTCAGCCACAGCGCGGCGGCAGCGCCCAGCAGGCCGAGGAGCGCGAAGAGCGCGTCGTGCAGCGCATCCCACGCCCCCACCCGGCGCGCGAGCCACACGGTCACCGGATAGACCGCCAGCCGCGCCAGCCCCTGGCCGAGGATGGCGCCGAGAAGCCCCGCCGCCTCCAGCCCGCCGATCAGCCCCGCGACCATGAAGACGGCGCGCGCCAGGGTCAGCACGAAGAAGCGCCGGCTGTCGCCCGCCGCCAGCGCCGCCTGGTCGTAGGTGAGCTGGATGATGGTGGGGATCTGCATCAGCGCCAGCAGCACCACCACCGCGCCCGCGCCCTGGTAGCGCGCATCGTAAAGCAGGCCCACGAGCCAGACGCCCAGCGCCGAGAAGGCCGTGACCAGCAGCAGCAGCGCCGCCGTCATCGGCATCCGCATCCGGCGCAGGGCGCGGAAATTTTCCGGGCTCTCGGCCGGGGGGCATTCGCGGTAGATCGGGATCACGATCTTCTGGTTGACCATGCTGCCGAGCATCAGCGGGAACGAGGCGAGAAAATAGCCGATATTGTAGATGCCGAAGGCGCCGAGCTCTAGATAGCGGCCGAGGATGATCTTGTCGCTCTGCGAAAAGACGAAGCCGCAGACGGTGGAGAGGAAGATCCACTTGCCGAAGCGGATCAGTTCGCGCCGCGCGGCCGGCTCCCAGCGAAAGCGATTGCGGATGCCGGGCAGAAAGGCGCGGTAGGCCCAGAGCTGCACCAGCGCCGAGGCCACCCCGGAGATGACCAGCGCCCAGGCCGAGCGCAGCCACCAGGCCAGCGCGATGGCGATCAGCACGCCGGCGATCTGGGTCATGATGTCGATCGCGGTCAGCCGGCCGAGGCGCATGTGGCGGTGGGCGGTCTCGAGGCTGGTCGGGTTGAAGCCGGTAATGAGCAGGGTGAGGCCCGCGACCGGCAGCATCGCCATGAGGTCCGGCTCGCCGTAAAAGCGCGCCGCCGGCCAGGCCAGCAGGCAGGCTGCGAGGAAGAGCCCTGTGCCGCGGATCGCCTGGATGGTCCAGGCGGTGTTGAGGAAATCCGGGTCGTCGCCGCGCTTCGACTGCATGATCGAGGGGCCGATGCCCACATCGGAGAACTGGCCGAGCCCCAGCAGCACCACCGAGACCAGCGCCATCAGGCCGAAGGCTTCGGGAAACAGCAGTCGGG
>JALWJU010000277.1 GCA_026997055.1 Paracoccaceae bacterium
GTGATATCCCTGGGCTCCACCTTCGGCTGGATCGATTCGCTGGGCGCGCGCTATGTGAGCGTGGTCACCCGCGACGGCAAGGAATTCCTGATCCCCAACGAAGACCTGATCACCGGGCAGGTGGTGAACTGGTCGCACAGCAGCCCCTATGTGCGCCTCGACGTGCTGTTCGGCACCTCTTACGGCGACGATCCGCACAAGGTGCGAAAGATCGCCATCGAGGCGGCGCTGAGCGTGGACAGGGTGCTGGAGAGCCCGAAACCCCCGGTCTGCCATATTACCGGCTTCGGCGACAGCGCGATAGAATACAAGCTCCGGTTCTGGATCAAGGACCCGACCGGCGGGCTCACCAATATCCGCGGCAATGTCTATCTGGCGCTGTGGGATGCGTTCCGGGAACACGGCATCTCGATCCCGTTCCCGCAGCGCGAAGTGCGGCTTCTCGGCGATCAGGAGGGCCGGTGAGGGGGTGGCGATTTTTCTGCGAAAAATCGTGCCTCCGGCGGGAGTGTTTGCGTAAAAGATGAAAGGGCAGCGGCGGCGCGGCTTCCTGTCTTGCAGGAGCGGAACCGGCCCGCAAACGCCGTAGAGGCGCGAGGGTGATTGAGGTTGCGCCCGGGCAGTGCTAGGCTGATCCTGCCGGCGCCCGGCGAGCGGCGCACCATATGGAGGACCTGACCCTGTCTCGATCGGCAAGAGCGGCTGGCGTGGCGGCCGCAACAGATGTGCGCAGCGCGGCGGACAATGCGGGCCAATTGCTGGATGCCGTTCTGCGCTCCCTGAAAAAGGACAAGGCCGAAGCGGTGGTCACCATCGCGCTTGCCGGCAAGTCGGAGATGGCCGATCACATGGTGATCTGCTCGGGGCGTTCGAGCCGGCAGGTGGTGGCCATTGCCGAAAAGCTGGGCGAGCGGCTGAAGCGGGATCGGGGCGTGGCCTGCCGCTTCGAGGGGAAGGAACAGGGCGACTGGGTTCTGGTCGATGCGGGCGATGTGATCGTGCATGTGTTTCGTCCGGAGGTGCGCGAATTCTATCAGCTTGAGAAGATGTGGGCCGATGCGGGAGGCGCAGGCGCCGGAGGCGTGACGGGTACGGGCAGGGCCGGCTCCTGATGCGGGTGCATATTTGCGCCGTTGGCCGGATGCGTGCCGGACCGGAGCGAAGCCTTCTGGATGATTACCTGACCCGGTTCGAGCGCAGCGGGCGCGGGCTCGGGCTGGAGCCGGTCCGCGAGCATGAGGTAGTGGCAAGGGGCGGCATGGCCGGCGAGGCGCAGGCGCTCGGCCGGCTGCTGCCCAAAGGCGCCGTGATCTGCGCCCTGGACGAGCGCGGCAAGCAGCTCACCTCGCCCGATTTCGCCCGTCTGCTCGAGCGCTGGCGCGACGAGGGGCGCGCCGATGCGGCCTTTGTCATCGGCGGGGCGGACGGGCTGGACGCGGCGCTGTGCCAGCGGGCGGATTTCCGCCTGAGCCTCGGTGCCATGGTCTGGCCGCACATGCTGGTGCGGGTGATGCTGGGCGAGCAGCTCTACCGCGCCGCCACGATTCTGGCGGGAAATCCCTATCACCGGGAGTGATTCGCCCGGAGCGGTCGGATTTTGCGCGATCTTGAGGGGCGCGATTTTTCGCCGAAGCTTCGGATCAGGTCCGAAGTCTGCACCTTTTTCCTCGCCGCTGCGCGCATTCGGACCTGGGCGACCTGGCGCCATGGGAACATGCCGCCCCATCCATCACGGACCAAAACCTGGACAGAGCCAACCTGCAAGCGCGGGCTCTTCGGAGAGCAGGTCTTGCGAAGTCGCCGGACGCTTGCGGTTCAGTTGCGATATTGCAAAGCCTCGCACCCTTGGCCATATAGGCAGGAGCAGTCACGGAGGGCGCATGTCCATCTATCTCGAGTTTGAAAAGCCGCTTGCCGAAATCGAGGGCAAGGCCGAGGAGCTGCGCGCCATGGCGCGCGCCGCCGAGGACGACCTGGACATCGAAAAGGAGGCCGCCGCGCTCGACGAAAAGGCCGCGGCGATGCTGGCCCAACTCTACGAAAACCTCACCCCCTGGCGCAAATGCCAGGTCGCCCGCCACCCGGAGCGACCGCATTGCCGCGATTATATCGAGGCGCTGTTCAGCGAATACACCCCGCTTGCAGGCGACCGCAATTTCGCCGACGATCAGGCGGTGATGGGAGGGCTTGCACGCCTCGGCGACGTGCCGGTGATGGTGATCGGGCTCGAAAAGGGCCACGACACCAAATCGCGCATCGAGCACAATTTCGGCATGGCCCGCCCCGAGGGCTACCGCAAGGCGATCCGGCTCATGGATCTGGCCGACCGCTTCTCGCTTCCGGTCATCACCCTCGTCGATACCCCCGGCGCCTATCCCGGCAAGGGCGCCGAGGAGCGCGGCCAGTCCGAGGCCATCGCGCGCGCCACGGAGAAATGCCTGTCGCTGAAAAGCCCGATGATCTCGGTGATCATCGGCGAGGGCGGCTCCGGCGGCGCGGTGGCGCTCGCTACCGCCAATACGGTGATGATGCTGGAGCACGCGATCTACTCGGTGATCAGCCCCGAGGGCTGCGCCTCGATCCTGTGGAAGGACGGCGAAAGGATGCGCGAAGCCGCCGAAGCCATGCGCCTGACCGCCCAGGACCTCAAGCGCCTCGGCGTCATCGACCGGATCATCGCCGAACCCCTCGGCGGCGCCCAGCGCGGGCGCGAAGAGACCATCGAAGCCGTCGGCAAGGCCCTGAAGGAAGAGCTGGCCAAACTGACGAAACGCGCAAAAGGCGACACCCTGCGCAAGGACCGGCGCAGGAAATTCCTCGAAATGGGGGCAAAGGGGCTCGCGGCCTGAACCCTTCCTCTTGCCGGAAATATCCCCGCCGGAGGCACGATTTTTCGCGAGAAAAATCGCCCCCTACAGCCCCAGCACATCCATCATGTCGTATTCGCCGGGCTTCCTGCCGATCCCCCAGAGCGCGGCCTTGAGCGCGCCGCGGGCGAAGATGGCGCGGTCGGTAGCGATGTGGCGGAGCACGATCCGCTCGCCCTCGCCGGCAAAGATCACGTCATGCTCGCCCACCACGTCGCCCCCGCGCAGGGCGGCAAAGCCGATATGGCCCGCCACCCGCGCCCCGGTCTGCCCATCGCGGCCCCGGTCTGCGACCCGGCCAAGCTGCACCCCGCGCCCCGCCGCCGCCGCCTCGCCCAGCATCAGCGCGGTGCCGGAGGGGGCATCGACCTTGTGACGATGATGCATCTCGACGATCTCTATGTCGAACTCCTCGCCCAGCGCCTCGGCCACCATGCGGGTAAGGCGCACCAGCAGATTGACGCCCAGGCTCATGTTGCCCGCGCGCACGATGGTCGCGTGGCGCGCCGCGCGTTTCAGCCGCGCGAGGTCTTCGGCCGCAAAGCCCGTGGTGCCGATCACATGCACCGCGCGCGCCTGGGCGGCGAGGTCGGCCATGGCCAGGCTGGCCGCGGGCGCGGTGAAATCCAGCACCGCCTGCGCCCCGGCGATGGCCTCGAGCGGGTCGTCGCTTACCGCCACCCCGAGCGCGCCGAGCCCCAGCGCCTCGCCCACGTCGCGCCCGAGCCAGTCATGCCCCGGCCGCTCCAGCGCCGCCACCAGCCGCACGGCGGGGCTTGCCGCCACTTCGCGCACCAGCATGCCGCCCATCCGGCCCGACACGCCCATCACCACAATTCCCGGCAGATCGCTCATCTTCGCTCCTCTCGCTGCTGGCCCCGGTGTAGCCAAGCTTGCAACCCGGGGCAATCGCGCTTACACCGCCCGCATGGCTTCCAGACGCTTTGACACCACTTCCGGCCCCTCCCAGCGCCAGCTTCGGGTCGGCGAGCAGATCCGGCGCAGCCTGGCGCGGATCCTGATGCAGGACGAGTTGCACGACCCCGACATCAACCGCATGTCGATCACGGTAAGCGAGGTGCGCGTCTCGCCGGACCTGCGCATCGCCACCGTCTATGTGCTGCCGCTCGGCGGCGAGGGCAAGCGCGCGGCGATCGAGGCGCTGGCCCGCCGGCAGGGCCGGCTCAGGGCGATGATCGGCAAGGCGATCAGGCTGCGCCACAGCCCGGAGCTGCGCTTTCGCATCGACGAGACCTTCGAGCGGATGGAGGAGACCCGCCGCCTGCTGGCACAGGAGGCCGTGCGCCGGGATGTCGAGGCTGGATCGGAGGATCGGGACGAGGAATGAAGCGCGCCGCCCTCCTGGCCTTTCCGTTTCTGATCTTCCTGTCCGCCTTCGCGACCCCGGCCAATGCCATCACCTGCCGCACCGACGAATTCGAAGGCACCCCCTTTTCCCTGTGCGAAGTTCTTGCCGGCGAGGACCTGCGCCTGTTCCTGCGGGGCGCGGACGGGGAGATACTGGGCTCGTTTGCCGCCGTGGAGGAGAGCCTGGGCGGTGCCCGGCTGGCCTTTGCCATGAACGGGGGCATGTTTCACCCGGACCGAAGCCCGGTCGGGCTCTATATCGAGAACGGCCGCC